>NZ_JBPXMQ020000005.1:0-276008 GCF_053470405.2 Azospirillum mesophilum | reverse complement strand
AGAATGCGTTCGTACTCCGGGGGGCCGCGGTCGGGCATGATCTCGGCGACCGGGGTCAGGCTGCGCCGGCAGGCCACGCCGCAGCGGCAGGCGTCGAAGGGGACTGTCTGAAATTTCGTGTACGGGCCATAACTTCGGGACCGAAGGAGGTCCCGCATGGCACGACGCAAACACCCCAGCATTCCGGACGCGCTGCTTGATCAATTGCTCGCCGGCGCCGATCCGAAGAGTGCCTTCGCCAAGGACGGCCTGCTCGATGAGCTGAAGAAGGCGCTCGCCGAGCGGGCGCTGAACGCCGAGATCGACCATCACCTGGAGAGCGGTGAGCCGGACGGCCGGAGCAACAGCCGCAACGGCTATGGCAGCAAGACGGTGCTCACCGACACCGGCAAGATCGCCCTAGACGTGCCGCGCGACCGGCTCGGCACCTTCGACCCGCAACTCATCGCCAAGTACCAGCGCCGCTTTCCGGGCTTCGATGAGAAGATCATCTCCATGTACGCCCGCGGCATGAGCGTGCGCGAGATCCAGGGGCACCTGCGCGAGCTGTACGGCATCGAGGTCTCCCCCGACCTAGTCAGCGCCGTCACCGACGCCGTGTGTCAGTGCCGGTTGAATACTCCCCAGAGCGAGCTGAAGAACCGCGGGGTCGAGGACGTCCTGATCGCCGTCGTCGATGGCCTCAAGGGCTTTCCCGAGGCGATCACCGCGGTGTTTCCGCAGGCCCAGGTGTCAAACGACATCCCGAACTGGTTCTTCCGCGTTTTCGGTGCAGCGTGAATGAACTTACCGGCGGCAGTGAGCACATGGAGGGAACGGCATCCCTTTTCTGAGTGCTCTGATTTCCTTGTCCAAATCGCTGCTGTCCCTACTCCCGCCCGGTCTCGCCGTTGATCACGTCACCGTCGCCCATGATCGCGTTGTTGTGGCCGTGCGCGCTCGCGCCGCTGCGGCGGCCTGCCCGGTGTGTCGGCGCCCTTCGCGCCGCGTACACAGTCGTTACAGTCGCCGCCTCGGCGACCTGCCTTGGCAAGGCCGGGTCGGCCAACTCGACCTCCAGGTTCGCCGGTTCCGCTGCGCCGCTGTCGAGTGTCCGCGCCGCATCTTCGCCGAACGCCTGCCGGCCGTTGCCTTGCCGAAGGTTCGGCGGACCGTCCGGCTCTCGGAGGCGCAACGGCGCATCGCCCTCAGCGCCGGCGGCGAGGCTGGTGCCCGCTTGGCGGCTTGCTTGGCCATGCCGGTCAGCGGCGACACGTTGTTGCGCCTGATCCGGGCGGCTCCCCTGCCGGCGGTGCCGACACCGCGCGTCATTGGCATCGACGACTGGTCCTGGCGGCGCGGTCAGCACTACGGCACGATCATCGTCGATCTGGAACGCAACCGCCCCATCGACCTGCTGCCCGACCGCCACGCGGAGACGGTAGCGGCGTGGTTGAAAGCCCATCCCGGGGTGGAGGTCGTTGCCCGCGACCGCGCCGGCGCTTACGCCGACGGCATACGGGCCGGCGCTCCGAACGCCGTCCAGGTCTCCGATCGCTGGCATCTTCTCCGCAATCTCGGGGACGCTTTGGCCGGGGTCCTCGACCGCCATCATCATGACCTGCGCATAGCAAGCAAAGCGGCAGCGGGAACCGCCATGGAAATCAGCACGGCCGCCGCACCGCCCCCGACGACCGCACCGCTCCCGGCACCAGCGGCCGAGTTGCCGGTGACGGATCGCCACGGCGTTCGACAGGCCCGGTTTGACGAGGTGATGGCGTTGCACGGCCAAGGCTGGCCAATGAAGCGGTGTGCAACGACAATTTTGACGTCCGGTTGACGTCAATTACGCTGTCCTGGCGGAGGTCGTGGTCAGTCGTATCGTGACAGTGCCGCTCGGCGTTTTGCGGCGCGCACGGCGGAGCGAACAGCGCGATCGATTTTGCCGATGTCGAATTTTTCGGGATGGAATGCCCGGCCCGCCCATCGCCTCATGTCGGCATGGTCGGGGTGGCTTGGGTCGTGAAAGACGTCGAGGAAGTCGGCGTAGCCATGAACGCCGCCGACATCCTCCGGCGGTCGCGAGCGGGCGCCGTCGATACAGGCGGGGTACTTGCGATCGGCCTCGGGCAAACGCAGGGTCTCGATCTCGATCCGATGGTGCCAATCGTCGCCGAAGTCGTAGAGATAGAGGAACGGCGGCGGGCTGGACAGGAAGTCGAACAGGCGAACGTCGTTCTCCGGCAGTGCCCGGCTGTCGTCGTCGAAGGCATCGGCGTTGAGCATGTCGGGGTCGCCGAAGCGCAAGCCGCCGATCTCGAACTGATGGAGATGGTAGTCCAGCCAGCCGAAGGCGGCCTGGATGATGTGGTGCAGTTCGGCCAGCGTGGTTTTGCGCGGCACCAGCAGGCGCCGCCAGATCGGCGGGTCGATGTCCAGGATCGTGATCTTCAGCTGGGCGATGGTTGGCGGCTCATACATGCCCGCCATGATGCCGCCGCGCCGGTCCGGCGACAATGACGCGCTTGTCGCATCGATTACCCTTCGCTGGCCCTCGGGTCATGGGCCGCGGCCAGGGCGGAGCGGCGGCGGTAGCTTTCCGTGTTCAGTTCCAGAATGGTGGCGTGGTGCACCAAGCGGTCGATGGCGGCCACGGTCATGGCGGGATCGGGAAAAATCGCGTCCCAGGCGCTGAAGGGCTGATTGCAGGTCAAGATCAAGCTTCGGCGTTCGTAGCGTTCGGGACATCGTTATCCATATTGCTCGTTTCCATGGTGATCTCCGCGAATGGCTCGGGCCGAAGCGATTTCCGCGGCGGCCGGACGTTCCTTCAGGCGCCACTCCCACTGGCCTCGCCCGCGCGGGGTTCGGAAAGCGATGTAGTCGCCATGCCGAACGCGGGCCCAAACGGCATCACGCTCCAGTCCCGTTTCCTCGACCACCGCGGTGAGCGTCGGCAATCCGCTCACGTCGGCGGAGCCGTCAAGCCGCGCGATGTCCGCGTCCGTCAGCCGGATCCACTGCTTCGAACAGCGACAACGTTGATCGCACGCGACGACACCGTGCTGCACCCAGACCTGCACCAGAGACGGCGTGACGCCCAACCGCTTCGCCGCCGCCTTGGCGGAGATGCACCCATCGCCCCGGGGCTGCAGTGCCCCGGGTCGGACCGGGCAGCCGGTTGGAATGCCGTGTTGCTTGCGCATGGAAAAGACGCGCTCGTAGGTCCACTCCTTTCCAGTCCGGGTGCGCAGGCCCAACGCATTGAGTGCGCCGGCAACCGCGTGGTCGGGCAACCGGGCGGACAGGTCCCGGATGCGGACGATCACCGCGGCGTCGGTGGTGGCGTGCAAGCCGATCGGCGGCAGGGGCACCATGTGCGTCGAGGTGGCGCCACCCGTCCACAGAAGGACCACATCGATGCGGCGTGCGATCCGATCGACCGTCACGGTCACGGCGGCAACCGCCAGGCGCAGAAGCCGCTTGCGATCGACGGCCGTGGTCGTTTCCGCCCGCCACAGACCGGGCAGGTCGGCGGCAATCCGGCGCACCTCCTCCCGCTCGGTGGCGGTCAGCGGCATCAGATCGGTTCGTTGCATCAAGGCGTATTCGCTGTCCAACGTCTCCAACGCGACCAACGCTGCGTTCCACCGCCGTTCCAGCTCCCGGGCCACCAAGCGGTTGTCCGGATCGACGGCGTCGTATTGACGTTGGGCCAAGGCCACCTCGTACCGGGCGCGTTCCAGGCGCAGCTGCCAGTGCCGGTCGATAACCTTCCGCTCGCGCTCCAGTGTTTCCAGGGCCGCCAGGGTGGTCTCAAGGCCAACCGGGGCCACCGCCTCCAGGAAAGCGGCAGCGACAGCGCCGTCCAGCAGGCCCACCGGACAGGACTGGCATTGCCGCTCGCCGTAATCGACCTGGGCCCGGCGGCAATGATAGCTGTGGTACACGGAGCCGTAGTTCACGGCCATCCGGCGGCCGCAGCGGCCACAGATGACCAGCCCGGTGAGCAAGGCAAACCCTTCGCGCGGGGCGCCGCGGCCTTTCCGGGCGAAGTTGTAGAGGTTGTCCTGCAGCGCCTGACGGTTGGCCAGGTAGGCGTCGTAGGTCAGGTACCCGGGATAGACGTCGGGCACCACGATGTCCCACTCCGTCACGCCGATCCGGTGGTCGATCACCGTTGGCGGGTCTCCTGGCACGGCTTGGCGCCGCCGCCGACCATAGACGAAGACGCCGGCGTAAGCGGGGTTGGTGAGGATCTGCTGGATCATCTGGTAGGTCGGCCGCACCCACGTGATGGTGCCGGCGGTGGCCCCGGTTTGCGCGCATCGCGGCAAGGCCAGCCGGTTCTCCAGAAAGTGGCGCTGTACGGCCCTGGCGTTGCGCAACACGGCGAAACGCTCGAACACCGTGGCGATGGCCAGGCGCACGGCGTCATCCGGGTCCTGCACCACCACTCCGTCGGGGCGGCGCCGGAACCCGACCGGCAGGCGCAAAGCGAGTTCACCGCGGCGCGCCTTGTTCAGCAGGTTGCCGCGCATCCGGCCACGCAGAATGTGAAGCTCGGCGGCGAACAGCGTGCCCTTGACGCCCAACAAAAGCAGATCGTTAGGATCGCGCGCGTCGTAGACGCCGTCTTCGTCAGCGATGAGGGTGCGGAAAACACCGCACAGTTCGATGACGCGGTGCCAGTCGCTGTTGCAGCGGGACAGGCGCGACACTTCGGTGACGAGGATGATGCCGACCTCGCCCAAACCGATGGCGGCGACCAGCTTTTGGAAGCCCGTCCGCTGGCGGCTGCTCGCGCCGGAAAGGCCGAGATCCTCATCAATGACCCGGATCTGGGATGGCGGCCAGCCCATCAACTGAGCGCGCTCAGCCAACTGGTATTGGCGGCGGGTGCTCTCCTGGTTGCTCTGCACCTGCTTGGGCGTGGACTGGCGGATGTAGACGACCGCCTGCAGCTGCTGATGACGGGCTTCGATCTTGGGCGAGAGGATCATGGAGCGTCTCCTTGCGGGCCATCCGGCCCGTCAGCCGGCGCCGCAGCAGGTCGCTCCACAGCGCGACCATCGGCCTCTGGGCCTCGAGCGGCAGAATGCTCCACAGGATCGGGGTCGGAGTTGGCATGGCGAGCCTCCGCGCGCGGGAATGTGCGGCAGGCGTCGACCAGTCGGACGAGGGCGCGCAGGCTTCCAGGCGTGAAGCGCAGGACCGGCATGACAGGCTCCTCGACACGGGCAGCTTCGGTCCACGCCAGCGGCATCATCTGCCGGTGGCCATCCTCTCCTTCAACGACCAGATCCGTGCCGGCGTCGCGTCGCAGCCGCCGTATGACCCGTACAACCCGCCCCAGCCACGGATGATGCGGTGCGGTTACCCGAATCCATTGGACCTGAGCGCAATTGCCCGACGCAATGTGTTGGCCGATGTGGGATCAGTTCGAACAGCACCGAGGTTTCGGCCTGGTCCTTTCGGACGTAGCCGAGGTCGTCGAGGATCAGGCAATCGAAACGGTCGAGCCGGGCCAGCAGGTTTGGCAGGGCGAGGTCGCGCCGCGCCGCCTGAAGCTTTTGCACGAGATCGGTGGTCCGGGTGAACAGGGCACGCCGGCCGCCTTCGATGAGGGCGGTGCCGATGGCGGAGGCGACATGGGTCTTGCCGACGCCGCTGGGGCCGAAGATCAGCAGGTTGGCACCGCGCTCGATCCAGCCGTCGCCCCGGCCCAGCGCCTCGACGTGGGGTTTGCGGATGGTCGGCACGGCGGCGAAGTCGAAGGTGGCCAGGGTCTTGCCGTCGGGCAGGTCCGACTCGGCCATGTGGCGGGCGATGCGGCGTTCGGTGCGTTCGGCCAACTCATGCTCGCACAGGGTGGCCAGGAAGCGTGCGGCCCCCCAGCCTTCCTGGTCGGCCCGTTCGGCGAAGCCCGGCCATAGCCGGCCGATGGTCGGCAGGCGCAGGGCGGACAGCATCACGGGCAGTTTGGCGGCGTCGACGTCGGTCATGCGGGCTCCGGATCAGGGATGGCGGGGGTCGGCCGCAGCAGGCGGTCGTATCCGGCGAGATCGGGCGGCGCCACGGTGATCAGCGGCACCGCTGTCGGCTGGGGAGGCGCCACGGCCGTCCGGGCACCCTCGAGATCGGGCAGACCGCCGCGGTCGAGCACGGCGTCGAGATGCTCGGCCAGGGCCGCTTCGCAGGCGCCGGTGGCGGCCAGATGAAGCAGGCCGACGTAGACGCGGCACGCCTGTCGGTCGTCGAGCTGTTCGTCCAGCACCTCCCAGGCCCGGCGGAAGGCCGGTCGGGGAAAGAGTTCGTCGCGGAAGACGGAACGGCGGAACGCCTGCGGCTTGCGCACCAGGGATGCGGCGAGGTGGCGGTAATCGACGACCCGGTCGCGCAGTTTGCCCTTGGGATGCTTGCGGGTGAGCGTCAGCACCTGGGTCGTGCCCAGCCAGCAGAGGAGCCGGTCGTCGTAAAGATGCACCTTGAGCCGGCAGCCGACGAGCCGGGACGGCACGGTGTAGAGCACCTTGCGCACGGAGATGGTGCCGCTGCGGGTCACGGTGACGGTGGTGGTGGAGAAATCGGTGGTGCGGTGCCGGGGCAGCGGCTTCAACGCCGGCAGTTCCACCTCCAGCGCCTTTCGGCGCCGGGCGTTCTTGCGGGCGACGGTGTCCTGCAGGAAGGCCTGGTAGGTGGGAATGTCGGGGAAATCGCGCGACCCCCGCAGGTCGAGGGCGTCGCGCAGCGCCGCTTTCAGATGGCCATGGGACGCCTCGACGCTGCCGTTCTCATGAGCGACGCCGGCGTTGTTGCGGGTCGGGGTCATGCCGTAATGGCGGCAGAAGGCGGCGTACCCGGCGGCTTCGTCGTCCTCGGCCGTCAGGTTGCGGTAGGCGGCGGACAGGCGGTCGGTGCGGTGGGTGTGGGGCACGCCGCCGAGTTGCCACAGCGCTTCCTGGAGCCCTTCGGTCAGGGCGGTGAAGCTCTCGCCGCCCTGAACAAGCTTGACGGCTTCCCAGCCGCTGTAGGCCAGCCAGAAATGATAGAGGATGTGGTCGAAGGGGCTGCCGTCGATGGTGATGCCGAGGCTGGCGGTCTCGGTGAAATCGGACAGGGCCTGGTGGCCGGGAGGATGATCCTGGCGGAAGATCAACTCCTGCTCCGGACCCTCGGTCGCCCGCCACAGCGCGACCCGACGCTGAAGCGAACGCAGCAGGCGGTCGGGATAGGCGCCGGGGTGACGGCGCTGGAGTTCTTCCAGCAGAGTGGTCGCCCGGATGTGTGGAACCGAGCGCAGGACCGGCACCAACTCCTCATCCCACACGCCGGCGAACGGATCCTCGCGGGTGCGCCAGGTCCGTTCACGGGGCCGTTGGCTTGGCAGGATCGGAATGGCGTCGATCCGGCGCGCCGTCCGCTCGCTGAACCCGGCCTTCGCCGCCGCCGTCGCCTGACTGTCTCCCTGCCTGCGCTCGTCCATGTACCGCCTGACCTGCCGGTCGGTGATCCGCGCGCCAGTCATCAGCCTCTCCCCCGCGATCGCGGGGGAGAGGCTGATGACTGGGCCGCCACCCGGCCATTCCAATCGTCGTTAGGCGGTCATCGTAATTGGCGCCGTACAGCTTGATGGGACCGTGGAAGATGCCCTCGAAACGTCGGGCAGCGTGGTTGGCGGTGGCCGATCCGGAGACGATCGATGCCACCGAGCAACGGTTCGTCGATGCCTTGCTCGTCCGTTCCGAGGGACTCACCACGGTCATCGCGTTGGCGCGCGCGTTCAGCACCATGGTGCGTCGTCAGCAGGCGGACCGGTTGGATGGATGGTTGGCCGCGGCGAAGGAAACCGCCCTGGCCGGGTTCGCCGATGGGCTCGCGCGTGATCTCGCGGCGATCCGCTCGGCGCTGTCGCTGCCGTGGAGCACCGGGCCGGTGGAGGGGCAGATCAGCCGCTTGAAGACCATCAAGCGAACCATGTGCGGCCGCGCCAAGTTCGACCTGCTGCGTCACCGGATCCTGGAGGCCGCATAAACGGCAGCGTTCCAGCCAGCCCGCTGCACCGAAAACGCGGAAGAACCCCCGAACTGGCCAATCCTCATTACCGACCGCCTGACGATCCCTGTCGCCTACCCAAAGCGATGGTGGTGGTCGAACGCGCCAAGGAGGTGTCGCATTCGGACAGCTAGTGGCGCGAGTCGAACAGGGGGTTACGTTCTACAAGGGATGTCGGCACGCTGCGGCCCCCTCTGGTTCCTGCTGCGCAAGACCAAACTGGTCCGCAACCTCATCACCCGGACCGTTCTCTACGGCGATGCCTCCGCCGAGCGCCTCGCCGTAGAGAACGGTCCGCGGCGTTGATGTCGGTGAGGCCGAGAGCGCTGTGCTCCGCGTTGGCGCGGCCATCGCCGCCGCCCTCGACCGTCTGGAACGGCTGCTCGCCGCCCCGCTGATGTCGATCTCCGACCGGACTCAGGACGCCGTGCGAACGCGGTCTCCCGTGTCCTGCGAGACGATGCTCCGAGGATGCGGCCAGTGGGCCGGTCCTGGGCCTATGTCGAGTTTACCGGATTATAGCATCCGGACGCTATAATTCGCCGCGGGAGGATGGCGGTGCCACATGACGGCGTCTCCGAGCCATAACCATCACGACCGGATTTCCGTCGTCGGCGAGCCATGCCCAAAGAGACGGTGTCCCTGAGCGGCGGCTCCGGATCCTGGCACCGCTTCTCTTAAGAGCTTTTGCGCTCCAGCGTCCGATCAGCGAGCGTGGAGCGTCTCGGTGCGGGACCATGGAACACCCGAGTGCCGCGATCTCAAACACGGAAGGTGGCCTGTGCAAGACGGGCGCCCGAGGCCGGGGCGTATGGTGGGCGTATTTCTGCTGAATAAGGGCCAGAAACATCGCGACCGTCCCCGACGGCGCAGACCTGGGCGGAGATGGTGCCGCGCACTGCCATGGCGGCTGGCCCCGTTGCGGACGAGTGGGACGGGAAACTCCTTCGGGCGGAGGCGGCTGATGCCGGACGGGCAACTCCTGCTGCACTGGCGGCCGTTGGCCTGCGACCCGCCGGATCTCGGCCACATGGCGGCGGGCTGGCGCGGCTGGTTCCTTTGGGCGTCGCCCAATTCGCATCCGACCCCCACATCCTGGAACTGGGGCGCGAAGCCCCCTGGCCCGGACCGGCCGCTCAGCAGCGACACGACAACGGCGATGGCCGCCATGGTTGCCGCGGAAGCGGCACTGCTCGAACGCCTGAGCGGCCATGAGCGTGCCACCCTGGCGCGGTCCGTCGTCCCATGACGGAACTGGGCTGGCGACTGATTGACCAGGGCTGGCGGCTGGATGTCGGGCCTGGCCTGAGGCTTCACGTGGATCCGCTGCCCCGGAAAGGCGACGGTCGTACTGTGTGGGTCTGGGCTATTTTGGCGCGGCGGACAGAAGGGTCGGAATGGGATGTGGTGGACGGTCTGGCCGTTGATCGGGCTTGCGTGGTGGCCGAACTGGCCATGAACGACGCTGTCGCGGCGTTGTTGGCGCTCGGCGTGGTGACGGCGCATGATCTGGCGCGGCTGGCAAGAGGGGAGCGCCTCCGGTAAGGCGATGACGGAACACGCCCGATGACGGGGCGTCGATGTGGCCCCGACGATTTCGGCCGCGTTGCCATGGGCTGGGAGCGTCAAGCACCGAAGCGCGACAAAGCGCGCTGATGCCGCCCACCCATGGGAGGGGCTAGCGCCATGAGCGACCCGCGCGGCCCGGCCAAGCCGGGGATTGCCTGATGGGCCCGCGGCGTCCGCCCCGACCGGTCCCCCCGCCCCACCCTTTGTGGCCTTTCCGCTTCGTCGCGGCGCGGCAAGCACGTGGAGTCCAACGGTCGGTGACCGTGTCGACGCCGCCTTGGGCATGACGCGACGACAGGAGCGTCGCGCCGCCGGTGCACGGTCGCCGCGGACGCCACAGCGTCGGGAGGAGAATGTCCCTGGCTGAACCGGCTTCTTGACGAGACCGAGGCGCATGGCCGACAGTTCCGTCGTGACGGATCGGAGGTTTCGTCCACGCGTTTGGACCATATCATTGCCGACGTCGTGGATCCGGCTTCAGGAGAAGCGTCATGCGAGTGAGCGAGTACGACCCCAAGCAACGCGCGCTTGAGAAGGCGGCGTCCCGCCGTCGCGATGAGGACGCCCTGCGGTCGGGCCAAGTCTCGCGCGAGGACCTGCAACGCATCAACGGTGGCCACGGCTTGTTCCGCAACTCGACGCTCGTGCGTCGCCCCAAAAAGGAATCCTGAGCCCGGACCGCGACGACTCCGATCCCGACCTCGACACACCCCTCATGCGCGAGCGAGGAGGCCCTGAACGAGGTGCTGGCTGGCGCGGACGAGATCCCCCACGGCCCCGAATTGCGGCGCACGCGCCCGCTCGACGAGCGGCTCGCCGGATCGCCGGCACGCGCTTCCGAGGAGCGTGACGAGGGCGGGCGCCGGCATCACCCGCCGACCGGTTGGACCGACAGAACCGCCTCCGCTCAACCCTCCGAGGGTGGGCGCTCATCACCGGAGGGGACTTCCGGATCCGCCGCCACCGGGCCGAATTCACGCCTCGGCGCCGCACCATCGTCCCGGCCGGCCGCCGCTGCGGCGCGCTTCGGCTGGCCCGTCGCCGCGGCCTTCCCCGCCGCACGTTCCTGCCGACGTTCGGCGACCGCCGCGGCGACCTCGGGCCACGCGGCCGGATGGTGCAGCGCCCGGATGGCCAGCAGCAGTCGCTCGATGGTGGCGGGATTGTTCCGTCCGCCCGACAAGGTCTTCTCGAAGGCGCTGTACGTGAGCGGACGCTTCGCGTCCACCTTTTGGAAGGCGGTGCCGAGATCTTTGATCGTGGCGCCGGCGGGCAGCAAGCCCGCCACCTCACGGCGGAATGCCCCAGGCGGCATGGCGGCCACTTCGGCCGCCGTCGGCAGCGGTGGAAGGTCGGGCGCCGATGCCGCGGCCGCCGGCGCCGCGTCGTCGTGGACCGTCACCGGCGGCGCGTCCGGCGGCGTCGCAAGGTCGGTCAGGAACCGGCGCAGCGCGGCCAGCGGCATGGCCACCAGCGCCTCCCGGGTGTAGCCCGCCGCGCCGTCTTCGCAGGCCTCGACGGCCTCCGCGAGCAGCAACACCCGCTCGACGTCCGGCTCGGCGAAGCCGGTGGCGTGCGCCAGCGTAGCGAGCCGCTCCGCCGCATCGGGTCCGCCGGCCCACAGAGTCGACAGCAGGGCGCGCGCCTGCAGGCCGAGGCGCACGGGATCCCGGCGCGCCTCGGGCGCTGCCCGCCAACCGGCGGCCAGCGCCTCCGCAGGGGTCGCCGGCTCCGCCACGCGCACGTAGGCCGTCACGTTGCCGGCTTGGCGCAGACGCGCGAGGCGCTCCAGGCCGGCCAGCACGATGACCGGGGCCTTCGGATCGGCGGGGATGGACCGGACGACGATGGGCACGTCGTGCCGGGGCTCGCCGGCGAGGTCCTCCGCGGAGGGCGGCCGCTCGAGACAATCGGGCGCCGGTTGCAGGCGGTCGAGCGCGACCATCCTTTCGGGCATCGCGTCGACCGGCCGCGGCTTGGCGGCAACGGTCAGCTTCAGTCGAGGCATCAGGACTCCGTGAACGAGTGGTCGCGCCGTCCGGCGGCGGACACGGGGGACTGGGAAGCCGTCGGGGCCGGCCGGTTCGGGGGCGTCCGCCCGGGCGGGACGGACGCGGGGATCGCCGGCCGGGGCGGGACCGGCGCCCGGGACGCCGTCCGCGATTCACCCCAATAAGCGGTGCTTATAGTCATTGCTATTACCTAAAGTTGCTGACACCGCACCGGCATAGCCCGGATTTTGGATGAGGACGGGCCGGCAAGCCGTTGATTCCGCGGGGGCGGTTTCGCGCTTCGGGCATGGCTCCGCATCTGGCCATACGCGGAGCCATGCCGGAATCCCGGCGGGCCGCGTGCGATTTTTCCGCGCTATGCCGGTGCGCGCCGCGCGTCCGCGCCGGCGTCAGCAGGCGCGGCTGGCCGCACCGCGCCGCCGTGCGCCCGCACCGGCGGCGCGGACGGACTCCGCGGCCGCGCCGCCACGCCGGCCTTCCTCCGGCGGACGCCGGTGCGGCGGCCGGTCGGTCTCGGGCGGCTCCAGGGCCAAGCGGGCGGCGCGGGCGGCGTCCAGGTGCGCCGCCGTCAACCCGCCGTGCCGCAGCAGGGCGCGGACGAGGAAGCGCTCGGGCTGACGCCACGCCAGCCCCTTGGTCGCGGCGTTGAGCGCGTCAAGACCGCCGTTGATGCGCTCCGCTCCGTTGTTCGTGGCGACCGCCCCCGGCTCCAGGCCGCGCAGGATCTGGTCGAGGTGCGTCGTCACGGTGTCCATCGGGGCGCGGAACACGCTGGCCATCTCCGGGTCCCGCTGCATCCAGCGCCGCAGCCGGGCGAAGCGGGCCCGCACCACGGCGGCGGTCACGCCGGGAGCAAACACCCCGTAGACCGCCTCCTTGAAGCAGTAGGCTTTGAAGAGCGTCGGCTTGCTGTCCTTCAGCTTGCGCAGGAGCGCCCGGTGGCTCGGCGCCATATCGCGGAGCCGCAGCGTGAAGATGCGGTTCAGCGGCGGAAGCTTTCCCCGCGCCCGCCGCCTGGCCAGACGCCTGCGCTCGCCGTGTCCCGCGTCGAGGAAGAGGCGCGCCACGTGGGCCAGGCATCGCACGATGCCGGGCTGCGGCAACCCTTGGTAGGCCTCCCGGATCGCCGCCTCGAAGCCGGGCGCGAAATCGATGACGAAGATCTCGATGTCCCGCCACTGGGGCAGGCTCCGGATCAGATCCACGATGGACGCGGTGTCCTCCTCCCCGGGCGCGCACCACAGCAGCTTTTGCCGCTCGAGATCGGTGGCGACGAGAAGGCGGAACTTCCTTTTCCCCAGTATTTTGCCGTCGAGGCCGACGATCCGGGCCGCCGGCAGCAGGTCGTGGCGCGCGGCGTGGCGCACATCCTTGCCGATGCGGTCGATCAGCTCATTGATCGTCTCCCGTGTGACGGCCGTGCGACGGGAGAGATCCGTCACGGTCGTCGTGTGGCGCAACTCCTCCTCCAGGTAGCGGGCGAGGCGCGGCGTGACCGGCAACCACGGCTCGGTCCAAACGCACCCGGGATCGATCCAAGCGGCCTTCGGCTTGATCCGAAGACCGCAGTCCGGACAGGCCCAGCACGCCTGGAATTCGATGGTCAAGTGCACCGGAAGCGGGCCGTACGGCCAGTCCCGCACCGCCTTGCGCCCTTTCGCACCCCGCGGCTGCAGTCTCCCGGCCCGGCAATTCGGGCACCCCTGGTCCGGCGGCGTCAGCACGACGAAGTGCCGAAGGTCCGACGGCAGGGGGCGCCCCCGCGCGGTGAGGGGCACGTCCCAATTGCCGCGGAACCGCGGCGTGGCCGCCACCACGGTCGCCTCGCGGGCGGGCGGTGCGGCGGCGAGGGCCGGCGGAGCCAGGGCCGGTTCGCCCCCGTCCGTGCCGCCGCCGCGCCCGGTCCCGACGGTCGCCCCGGCCACCCCGCGCGAAGGGCTCTGTGCCCGTCCACCGCGGCGGGAGGGCGGTGCCGCGTCCGGGTCCGGTGTCGGCCCGTCGTCCCCGCTCCTCCCGCCCCGCCCCGTCCTCGATCGCATCCCGCCCTCCGTCCTCGATCCCACTTCGTCCTCCTGCCCTTCGCTCCGCCGCTCCGTCGGGGACGGTGATTTCCCCGTATTCAGGACGACTTCCTCCGTATTCGAAACGACCGCCTCTCCGTCCTCGCAACGGAAAGGCACTCTTGACATCTCTCCGTCCTCGCCGTATTCATCGGAGCGAGGACGGAGAACATTCCCTTTGCCCGACCTTGACTCGACGGCGGCCGAACGGTCGGGAACGCTATGCAGCGAATGCTTAACGAATAGTTAAGACGGCCGGCGGCCCGAATGCCGCGCCTTTGCTCGGCGCAATCGGGCGGCGGCTTGAAAGTCGGGCGCGGCGGGGCTTCCGGAAGCGCTGAAGCGCGCGGGTCGTCGCTTCGGCGGACCCGGCCGCCCCATTTTTGTCACCGCCGCGCCGATCCGATTTCCACGACGGGACCCGCATCGCCGAGCCCCTCCGGCTTGCCGCTGGCCCGACCACCGTCCCGACGCCCCTGCGCCGCCGACCGTCGTGGTGACGGCGTCCCCGTCCTCGCGACAGGCGACGGCGCGAAGGGCTCGGCAGCGACCGGCGGATCAGGCGCACCGGGGCCGATACGCTCCCGCCGCCCCGACCGCCTCCTCCGTCCTCGGGACGGAGACTCCCCGTCCCCGATGCTGATCCCGGGACCGCCGCGCCCGCCCCTGCGCCTCCGGCCGTCGTGTTGACGGCGGCCCCGTCCTCGCGACAGGCGGCGGCGCGAAGGGCTCGGCAGCAACCGGCGGATCAGGCGCACCGGGGTCGATACGCTCCCGTCGCGACGGGCCGTCCCGACCGCCTCCTCCGTCCTCGGGACGGAGACTCTCCGTCCCCGATGCCGATCCCGGGACCGCCGCGCCCGCCCCGGTCGCAGCGCCTTGTCGCCGTCTTCGCTCCGTTGTCGGGACGGTGCGTCGGTCGTCCCGGGGACGGGGAAATGACGCTGCGAAGACGGCAAAGCTCCGTCACGACGACGGCAAATCACCGTCGCGAAGACGGCGGACCTCTGCCAAAACTCATCCTCACAATCGCCACAACACGAACACAGAGAAGAGACATTTCCAGAGCAGTCACGCACGCACTGCTCCGTCTCGTAAAATTTGACCACGAACAATGGGTTCAAAAAATCGAACGAAGCAGGTCTATGCTTCCTTCATCTATGAGAGGTAGGCACAATAACTTTCCAAAATCCAGACAGAGCGCTGCTAGGATGCCCTGGTCGATGGGGGAGTGACGATGGGCGGGAGGGTGGTGCATGTCCCGGACGGCGGATCAAAGGATTGAGGCAATCTGTCGGGTCTTGCGACTTTTGGGCGATGCCGCGGCGCGCCCAGCCACGCTGAAGCGCTTCGAACGCGCCATGCGCATGGTCGCGGAGGCGCTCGCTCCGGAAACCGCGCGAAACGTCCTCATCGGGCTGAACGACTTCACCCGCTTCTGCGCCCACCGCGGATCGCGCGTGCTTCCCGCCACGCCGAAGACGGTCCTGGCCTACGTGCGTCACCGGGCGACGACGCTCAGCGCGGAGGTGCTCGGCCGACGCGTCGCCGAACTGGGCCGCCTGCACCGCTTGGCCAACTGCGCCGATCCCACGGACCATCCTTCCATCGCGCTCGCGTTGAAGGGGGCGGCGCGCCAGCACCGTCGCCCGCGCCGCCAAGCGGCGCCGCTGACGCTCGAACTTCGTGACCGAATCCACGCCCGGCTCGGCAGCGGTCTCGTCGACCTGCGCGATGGGGCGCTGCTCGACCTGTCCCTCGACCTCCTCGGGCGGCGCTCCGAAATCATCGGCATCGACGTCGACGACATCGAGCGCCTCCCCGACGGAAGCGCCCTGGTGCGCTTCCGCCGGGCCAAGGTGGTCGCCGCCGATCCCGAGACCATCGGTTGGATTTCGCCGGCGACCGTGGCGAGCGTCGATCGCTGGATCGCCGCGTCCGGCATCGTCGGCGGTCCGCTGCTGCGCAGCCTGACGCGCTCCGGCGTGTCCCCGAACCGCCTGTCCCGGGAGCACGTGTCGCGAGCCTTCAAGCGCCTCGCCCACGTCGCCGGTCTCGATCCGGAGCGCGTCAGCTCGCACTCACCGCGCGTCGGCATGGCGCAGGAACTGACCGCCGGCAACTTCGCCCCGCCGCTGATCATGCACGCCGGCGGCTGGCGGGCGCCGCAGCTGCCGGCCCGCTACGCCGCGCGTCTCATCGCATCGCGTGGCGCCGTCGCCCAGCTCCATCGCCTGCGGGCCGATGGAGCGGCGACGCGGCCGATGACGGAGGTGGCGCTTCCGGCGCCGGCGCTGGAGGAACCCCAGGAATGACCGCGCCGTCGAAGGGATCGGCCAACGGACCGGCGTTGGACGTCCGATGCCGCCGGATGCTGGTGGAGGCGTTCGTCGCCGCCGCGCTGCGCCCGCTCGCGCCCCTCGTCTTTGTGAGGGGACCGGGGGCACTGGAGGCGTATTTGCGAGCGAATCCCGACCAGATTGACGCGGCCCGGCGGGCGCTGGCGGACTGCCGCGCCGAGGCGCGCCACCACATCGCCAACTACTTCGGCTGGCGCGGGGTTCCGGACGATTCCACGGAGGCTTGGTCGCTGGAGGACCTGATCGAGCAGCTTCGGCGCATTGCCGAAGCTGAGGAGTGGGCACGGATGCCGCAGGGGCGGTATCCGGGATGCCTGTGAGGACGGCGGGAGACACCAAGGATGAATGACATGACGAGGAAGGAATGCCGGTTGATAGAGCGACTCCGCAGCGGCGCCGTCGCTCCGGACGACGTGATGGGCGCGATTTCGACGTCCGAGTATTTGTGCGTGGCGCTGGGTTCCAATCGCCTGGACCTGTTGCCGCCGGGGTTCCCCGACTTCGAAAGCGCGTGGCATCGACTGGATGATACCCAGCGCTCGATCGTGCTCCACTACGTCTCCCCGAGTTGGTCGGTGTACCGGCAACCGATGTGACGCGAGGGCGCCTGTCCATCGGTGAACGGCCCCGCCCCATGGGCCGGGGGCTTCTTTCTGTGTGGAGTACTGCAGGTCGTGCGGGTGCGCGACCGAGGAGCCTTCGGCGCAGCGGCGGGCGCCCCTCAAGGAAAGGCTGCTCAGTGAGAGTCCGGCGACCGGCGAGGAATTTCACCAAATGACCGGGAGCATAGCCACAAGTCTCTCCGAGCGCATATCGAAATCACGGCGTGGGGCAAGCTGCTCACCGTCAACAACATCAATGAAGACGTACCTGGATGTCATCATTGTGGCAGCTTGTCATCAAGCCGTAACATTGTTAAACTGGAGACTATAACCCCTTCCAGCAGCAAGGTGGAGTCTACAGTACCCGCCGTAGACAATCTGCGATTTCCGTCCAGGGAACTGGCGGGGTCATGTGGCTCCAGGAAAAGCGGAGCGCGCCCTGGATCTCTTCACTCGACAATCCCATGGCAGTTAGGACATGGCTCGGGGAATAGCTCTGCGATGTGCAAGCTGACCCATTCGAGATTGCAACTAGGTCCTTGAGCACCAACATGGCCGCCTCGGAGTCGAGCCCAGGCACTGACAGGTTCAGCACGTGGGGAAGCACGTGCTCAGGGGCGCCGTGGATCTGAACGCCTAGCGGCTGGAGTGCCGCCAATGCTTCTTGCCTTTGCGCCAAGCAAAGAGACCGACGGGTGCGCCAGTCCCTTGCGGCCAACTCCGCCGCAATACCAAAGCCGGCGATCAAGGCCACGGGAAGCGTGCCCGGGCGCAGCCCGCCTTCATGCCCGCCTCCGAGAACAAGTGCCTGAAGCGGCGGGCGGCGCAGTCCACGGCGCCGGGTGACCAGAGCGCCGATGCCGCAAGGCCCATAAATTTTGTGAGCGGTAATGCTGATGAGGTCGATGCGAGGCAGTCGCAACGGTTCTAAATCCTTACCGAATCCCTGTGCTGCATCGACATGGAAATATGCCTCATGACCCTGCAGATGGCGCGCCACCTCGGTCAAGGGTTGCTGCACCCCGGTCTCGTTGTTGACATGCATGATCGATACCAGCAGCGTGTCTGGCCTTAGCGCGGCAGCGACGGCGTCGGCGTCGACCCGTCCACCCCGGTCCGGTCGGATAAGAGTGACCGTGAAGCCGCGCCGGGCGAGCTCTTCGAGAGGCTCCAGCACCGCCTTGTGCTCAATCGCGGTGCTGATGACATGCCGCCGCCCGGTCCGTTCACCTTCTTCGACCAAGCCCAAGATCGCAATGTTGTTGCTTTCGGTCGCACCGCTGGTGAAAACCATCTCGTCGGGCTGAGCATACGCCACGGCGGCGATTTGTCGTCGCGCCTCCTCAACCAATCGCTTCGCCTGCTGGCCAAAGCTGTGTGTCCGGCTGGCGGCGTTCCCAGGTGGCCCACTAAGCAACTGGACGATACGGGACTGGACCGTTGGCTCCAGCGGAGCCGTCGCATTGCAATCTAGGTAAATGGGCATGTTTGCATTCCGAAAACCGTGGTACGTTTCCAATTTGACAAACAGCCTCATGGAGTAGCAGACTCGGTTGGCATAAGGCCAGTGCTAAGTTGGGGCGGGCATGTCGAGTGGTTTCGAGTTCTCATTTCCGGCGATCCGCGGCGTGCAAGCAAGGCGGGAATACTATATTTCTATGTGCCCCTTACGGCTGCTGCCAAAAATGTTCCTCTTCAATGAGGACGAGTTGGTGCCTGAGCTTCGCGCACAGCGCTACTTAAATAAGGCGCGACTGCCAGAGATGGCGCGCTACATGCTGGCGAACCGGGATGATTATGTCTTCTCGGCGATCACGGCGTCGGTGGATGCAGATGTGACTTTCGAGCCGATAGGCGCATCAGGAGACGCGAACCGAATCGGCGTGCTGCGCATACCCATGACCGCTCGCTTCATCATCAACGACGGTCAGCACCGCCGCGCTGCCATCGAGATGGCGATCAAGGAAAATCCGGACTTGGCGGACGAGACCATCGCAGTGGTCTTTTTTTTGGACGTTGGGCTCGAGCGTTGCCAGCAGATGTTCGCGGACCTCAACCGCCACGCGCTTCGCCCATCCAAGTCCTTGGGCGTCCTATACGACCATCGGGATGACAAGGCAAAGCTCGCCAAGATGGTCGTTGTGCGGTCTCCCGTCTTCCGTGATGTGGTCGAGATGGAGCGCACTACCCTCTCGGCACGGTCAAGGCGCCTTTTCACGTTGAGCGCTATTTATGCCGCGACCGCGGCGCTGCTGAGCAACGTTGAGGAAACGGACGTCAACAAGCGGGCGGAGCTGGCGGCCAGCTTTTGGGAGGAGGTTGCCAAATACATGAAAGAATGGGCTCTCGTGCGACGCGGTGACATTACGGCCGGAGAGGTGCGTGAGGACTTTATCCATTCCCATGGCGTGGTCCTGCAGGCCTTGGGTCGGGTGGGCAACAGCCTGCTCCACCATCACCGGACCACCTGGAAGAGCAAGCTCAAGGGACTTGGAATGATCGACTGGCACCGGGCGAACAGCAAACTTTGGGAGGGTCGGGCGCTACTCGGGGGAAGGGTCTCCAAATCGATGCAGAACGTGATCTTGACCACCAACGCGATCAAGCAGCACCTCAGCATTCCGCTGACTCCCGAGGAGCAGCGGGTCGAAGACGCGTTCCAGCGGGGCGATCATGCCTGAGGCTGCGTCGTTGCGTCGTTACTCTGCCTTTGATGCCCAGGGCTTTCGCCGGACGGTTGACGGGCTGGTCGAAGAGATTCAGATGCTCTACTGCAGCGACCAAATACCGTGGGTTGTGGGTTACAGCGGAGGAAAGGACTCTACGGCAACGCTCCAGCTCGTTTGGATGGCGCTGTCACGTCTGCCACCCGCTCAGCGCACCAAGGACGTGCACGTCATAAGCACCGACACCCTTGTCGAGAATCCCGTCGTTGCCGCCTGGGTGGAGCGCTCGTTGAAACGCCTCGACAAGGCTGCACAAGACGCGGGGCTCACTAAGGTCAAGGTGCATCGACTGACACCCGAGCCGCAGGACACGTTCTGGGTCAACCTCATAGGCAAAGGCTATCCAGCGCCGCGGCCAAAATTCCGATGGTGTACCGAACGTTTGAAGATTAAGCCCTCCAATCGTTTCATCGGCGATATTGTCGACAAAAACGGAGAGGCCATTGTGGTGCTGGGAACGCGCAAGGCGGAAAGTGCCGCGCGCGCGCGCGTCATGGAAGAGTTGGAGGACAAGCGCCAGCGTGGGCGCCTCAGCCCAAACAAGTCACTGCCCAATTCCTTTGTCTACAGCCCGGTGGAGGACTGGACCAACGACGATATCTGGCTGTTCCTCATGCAGGTGAAGAATCCCTGGGGCCATGACAACAAGGAGTTGCTAACGCTTTACCAAGGGGCTTCTGCTGACGGTGAATGTCCACTCGTCATCGACACTACTACGCCCAGCTGCGGCAACAGCCGCTTCGGCTGTTGGGTCTGCACCCTAGTTGACAAGGACAAGTCGATGCAGGCGATGATCCTGAACGACACCGCGCATGAATGGATGCAGCCGTTGCTCACTCTCCGGAACGCGCTGGATATCGCCGATGACCGGCCGCTGCGCGATTTCCGGCGAATGAGCGGGCGTGTTCAGCTTTTCCACGACCGCCCCGTGCGTGGCCCTTACACGCAGGCATCGCGAGAGATGTGGCTGCGGCGCGTACTGGAGGCACAGCGGGAAATCCGCCGGCATGGGCCGCCCGATGTGGAGGACATCACGCTCATTTCCCTACCGGAACTCCAAGAGATTCGCCGCATCTGGGTGGTGGAGAAGCACGAGTTCGAGGACATCTTGCCCGGTCTCTACGAGGAGGTTATGGGCTGCGCCTATCCGGGTGGTCGCATCGATGACGCGATGATGTTCGGCGCGGATGAGGTCGCCGCCTTGCGGGAGCTCTGCGGCGAGGACACACTGCATTTCGAATTGGTGCGGGAACTCCTCTCAATTGAGCGGCGTCACCGCACAATGGCGCGGCGCCCAAACATCTTCCACGAACTGGAGCGGGCGCTGCGCAAGGGTTTTTATGAAAACGAGGAGGATGCGGTCACGCGCGCGCGCAGCCGCACCGCGCCATCTACGGAAAAACCCGGCGAGGCTGGGGAGGCGGAGTTCGCCAGATGATACTGGATCAGCTTACGCTGCATAACTTCGGCTTATATCGCGGGCGGCAGACGGCTGATCTCTCGACAGATCCAGGCCGGCCGATCATTCTTTTCGGTGGGTTGAATGGTGCCGGAAAAACGACGCTACTCGATGCACTGCAGCTCTGCCTATATGGCCAGCTCGCAGCCTGCTCGACTCGCCGCGACCTAGCCTATGATGACTTCCTAGCTCAGTGCATAAGCCGCGGTGTCGCTCCTCAGGAGGCGGCGGTAGAAGTCACCTTTCGGCACAGGAGCGAAGGTGTAGAGGACTGCTACCGCATCCATCGCTCGTGGTCGTTGAAGGGTAAGAGCTGTCGCGAGCGCCTGGAGGTCATCCGCAACGACCGCTTCGACCAGGTAGCCACCGAGTACTGGGCCGAACAGGTTGAGGAATTCTTGCCGGCGCGCATCGCGCACCTCTTCCTGTTCGATGGTGAACAGGTGGAAGGCTACGCCCACCCCCAACGCTCGGCTGCCCTCATCGCCACCGGCGTGCAAAACCTTTTAGGGCTCGACCTCATCGAACGACTGGCTGCCGATCTCAAGCTGCTTGAGCGCAAGAAGACGAGTGAGGGGCGCAAAAGCACTGATGCACAGCAGCTAAAGCGCCTTGAAGCTGATCTCGAGGCGACACGGGCAAAACTTGAGACAGCGTTCCAGCAGACCGCGCATCTAAGGACGGTGCTCGACCAGCGCGAACGTCAGCTGATCAAAGCCAATGAACGCTTTAAGAGAGAGGGAGGCGAGCTCTTCTTACAGCAGGCCTCGATTGAGGCGAACCACCAAGCCGCTCGTGAGCATCTCCAGCGCATTGAGCGGGAACTGCGCGACGTGGCTGCGGGCGCCGCTCCCATGCTACTGGTCGAGAATCTGCTCATTGCCGTCCACCAGCAGGACCGGGCGGAAACGAATGCTGAACAGGCGCAGGCGCTTGCCCAGGCACTGTCCGACCGCGACAGTTGGGTGATCGACCTTGTAGCCGAATTTGGACTTCCCAGACCGGCAGTTACCAAGTTCCAAGCGGTCCTAGCTGCTGATCGGGCAAAGCGCTCAGATGGAGGGATTGTACCCTACCTGCGGATGACGACAAGCGAGCGGGAGGTGCTGGGGCAGGTATTGGCAGCGGAGCTACCTGCGGCGAAACAACAAGTGATCTCGATGCTTAAAGAGGACGCTGAAGCCCGGGAAAGGCTTAGGGAGGCCGCGACACGGCTCGCCGCGGTTCCTGAGGCGGACGCGCTTCACGAAGTGTTATCCGAGCGCAAAGCGCTGACTGATGCCGTCGCACGGCTTCAGCAGGAGCTCAGTGCAGCCCTGGTGGAGGAGGACCGACTGCGACGCGAGTGTGAGCGGGCGCAAGAGGCTCTCGACCGGGCCTATTCAGCTTACCAGGAGGAACGGCTGGAGCGGAACGACATCGGGCGCATCCTGACACATTCAGGAAAAGTGCGGGGTACGCTGGCCAAGCTACAGAGTGTGGTTGTGCAGCGCCATGTCGCACGCATCGAGGCGCTGGTGCTCGACAGCTTCCGCCATCTCCTGCGAAAGGGCACGTTGGTAGCCAACCTTCGGATCGACCCTGGATCTTTCGCCCTCACCATCATTGGACCCGACGGCTTAGTTGTACCGGCAGAACGGCTGTCGGCTGGTGAACGCCAGCTGCTCTCGGTTGCCGTGTTGTGGGGACTGGCGCGCGCCTCCGGTCGCCCTTTGCCGACGGTGATCGATACGCCAATGGGACGGCTCGACTCGGTGCATCGGAACCTACTGGTACGGCGCTACTTCCCTTACGCTAGCCATCAAGTCGTTCTGCTATCCACCGACGAGGAGATCGTTGGGCCGTATGAAAAGGCGCTAGAGCCATATATTGGGCGACGTTACGAGCTGGTCTATGACGAGGCCAGTCGGTCCACATACATTCAACCTGGGTATTTGCGAGGGGGCCTCCAGCATGCCAGTTGAACATATCCGGCTATCACGGCAGGCGAGAGAACAGCTAATCCGCCTGAAGCGCCACACCGGAATTGAGCACTGGAATGTGCTTTGTCGCTGGGCGTTCTGTGTTTCACTGGCGGAGCCGAGCATTCCACCGGCGGCTAAGATCCCAGCCGACAGCAACGTTGAGATGAGTTGGCGTACCTTTGGCGGTCGCTATGCTGACCTCTATCTGGCATTGATGCGCCAGCGCTGCCATCAAGACGGGTTTGACATTGATGATGAAACTGTAGCCCAACAATTCCGCTTACATCTGCACAGGGGCATCAGTTACCTTTCAGCAGATAAATCATTGAGGAATATTTCGCAATTGCTTTTGAGGTGCAGGTGAATGCATATAAATTCAACAATGTACTGGAAACATTTATATTTATCCGCTTGGAGCAGAGCAGGAGGAATACAAGATACGCCTCGACATACCGCTAGAAAGTCTTGCAATATTTTGCTAATTTCTATGAGGTTTCCAAACCTGTCGTAGACAGCGGGTACAGTGCTTTCTGCGATTCGCCATTAATTCGGCAGGATGGAGAAGGGAAAAATCCTGTGAACGACAAGAAAAAGCCGATAACAATCGTTGATGCCATCAGAACAGTCTTGAAATCGTCCCGCGAGGCTATGAGCCCGAAGGACGTGTATGATGCCATCATCACACAAGAACTTTATGAGTTCAAGGCAGATCAGCCCGTTTCTGTGGTCAGGCAACAAATTCGGCGCAGGTGCTTGGGTCTGGAATTCCCCTCGGCTCTCCCGGAGAAAATCTTCGAGAAGACGGCGGATGGAAGATATACGCTTCGGTGTGAGGGCAAAGCGATTGAAGAAGCCCTGAGCGATGAGACGATGGCAATTTCGCCAATCTCGAGCGTTTCTAAGTTAGAAAGCATCAGGGAACTTTATGGCCTGCATATTGCAGAAGTTAGGGAGCAGATACTTGAAGATCTAAAAAATTTGCCGCCGCCCATGTTCGAGATTTTTGCTCAAGGCTTGGTAAGAAAGTATGGATTTCATGACGTAATCGTGACCAAGGTGTCTAAGGACGGTGGGATAGATGGTCATGGAAAGTTAAAAGTTGGCTTGGCAACCTTGAAAGTAGCTTTCCAGTGCAAGAGATGGACCAAAAATAGCGTCGGCCGCCCTGAAATAGACAAGTTTAGAGGAGCCGTCCAGGGGCGATACGAGCAAGGAATATTTTTTACAACGGCAAGATTTACCGAAGGAGCCATCGCCGAATCCACGCGATCAGGAGTTGTTCCAATCGTCCTTTTTGACGGTGATGGAATATTCGATGTTATGATGGAAAAACGTTTCGGCGTGGCTTTCGAGGACATTTCAATCCCCAGCCCTGATCTTGACAGCGCATTTGCTGGCTGAAGCGGCAACACCATTTTCCGTCGGCGGTCCTCCGCACTAGCCGAGGTGATGATTATTGAGAATAAGGCGCTTGGGTAGGCGCCGCCCTTGCTCGTTTTCTAACATTGAGAAGGCTTGGCGGCTGTTGTTGGGTCCGTGGCTCACGTGAAGTGGGCGATCTGGACCGTAATAGTAAAGGCGATCAAAAGGTGTGTTTACTACGATCCACCTTGCTACCTCGAGCATGTCTTCGTCCCGAACCAGAAAGTCTACCGCCATCCCAAGACGAGAACATATTGGTTGGCCAGAGCGGTTCAGCTCATGCCCCGCGTGCTGGTCAAGTTTGGGCGCAATACGCCCATTGATTCGGCGGGCCAACTCGGCCGAACAGAAACCATAGGTGAGTTCGATGGTTCCGAACCAGTCGACAACGGGGTCGAGGACCTGCTCGGCAAGCGCCTTCAAAGACCGGTAAGTATCCCGGGCACGCGGGAGGTTAGGCAGTCCCAGGCGCCCAACTGTCTCTCCACACTGGACAAGGTCTTTGTAGCGGAAGTGCCGCCCGCAAGGATCGTCGAGGGCCGGCAATTCGCCCCTGTCCTGCAATTCAGTTCCGATGATCTGCTTCCCGGCCAAGCGCAGACGCTCCATGAGGTCCAGCTCGACTGGCCCGCGAAAATCGTCCCCCGGGACCACCAGAGCCGACAACGCCGCATCGAACGCTGCTTGGGCTTCGAAGGCAGGCGTTCCTGGTTCCAGAAGGCGGGCCTTACCATAAAGGAGCTGCATCTCCCGGCCACTGTCAGGAGCGTACGTGAAGAGCTGGACGGCTTGCGTTCGCAGGTTGACTTTGGTTCGCTCGACCAAGCGCGGCAGCGGTATGGAGAAATCGTCATACCGCATGAAACTGATCTTGCCAGACGCGACGTGAATGCGCACGACGTCAGCCATGCTCACGTCACCAAAGAGTACAGACCCGCAACCCACATAGACACGCAGCAGAGGCGGAAGCCCATTGATCCGGCTAGCGGCCACATAGAATGACCTGTTTTCGTGCAAACAACCTGTCGCCGCCGCTGCTGCCTGCTGGCACGACTCCAAAACCGATTCAGGCTTGCCCGCATCTTTCAGGAGACGGTCAGCCGATTCCATGGCTCTGGCATAATCGCCGAAGAATGACTTTATGTCGCGTTGCAACGTAATTTCAAGCTGGCGGTAGGACTGACGGCGGCTGAACCGCTGGAGCGCCAAGTAGACCAGAATGTCGGCAGACCGATTGTGATTGGCTGCAGCAACCGTGTCCACATCGATCTGTGTGGCGGCGAGTCTGAGCGCGCGGGCAAATGATCCGAGTGTTTCTTCAAGTGCCGCCAAGCTGGTGACCTCATCGGCCACTGGAGGGCGGCCCAGTTCTTCCCACCGTTGAATCAGGTCCTGAAACGCCTCCGCACAGGCGGCCCAGGGTGCTGGCTTTGGTGCCCGCGGTGGCTTCGGAAGCTCGGGACGCTTGGCAGCTCGCGAAGCGGTGATGTGTAGTTGGCGGACCGTCCGCTCTGGCCGAAGCAGCTCTGGTGGGCGCGGGAGGGGTGGGCGCCCACGGTGCCTTACACGCGACAGCTGAAAGCGTTGCTCGTCGGTAGGGTCCCTAAAAACCAGAAATACTCCAGGCCCCAGTGCAACCGCGCCGGTCCCAAGCGATGCCTCAACATAGCCCCTCAGCTCTGCTTGCGTGTAGTAGCGTTGAAAAGTTTTCCGGCTGGTCAGGATTCCATCGGCATAGGGACGTCCCTTCAGCGCGTCCTCGGCAGCCAGCATAGCCGAGACGCACAGCGCATACCGGGCCAAAGTAAAGGCGCGTCTCAGCGTTTCTCGACGCTCCACCGGGTCTTCGATGACGTTGATGACGAAGCCGAGATTCACGATGTCCGCCGGCGCGATCGCCGCATCCGGGTCGAAGTGGGGGTCCCAGCCGACTGCGGGAACACCTAAGGCGCGTAGACCGGCCACGTCGTCCCCCCGACCGCTACCATAATCGAAGAATGACGCGGCGTTCCCGGTGAGAAGCCCAAGGCGGCACAGCATAGACACGGGAGCCGAAAGAGAAGTTCGAGAAAGCGCTGTTAAATGCCGCAAAACGGGGCCATCGCCCGCGTTTCCGTCTTCAGGGCCTACATTCTCGACATTTCCGATGGGCACTAGGGCATGCCCGGTGACGCGGTAACCCCGCTCCCGCAGCAGGGCGTCCCATTGGGCCTTAAAGCCGATGCGGACTGGGTCCTCGAACAGTCCTAGGGCAGTGAACTGGTCCGTGAGGGCCCGGAACATTGATGTCTCTGGGTGATCCGGGCGCAGCAGCAGCTCCTTGCGGTGCAGGATCGGTGGATTGGCGGATCCTCGATAGTCCCTAGTACCCATCTTGCCAGCGGTTAGGTCTACCCTCCAGCTGCGGGCCAACTGCGGGACTGCTTCCTTGAAGAAGCCAGGATAGTCGAGGAAGGCGATGGCGCCGGTTCCGTCACCCTCGACGCGAATGACGTTGAAGTCAGTTGCTGTGAGCTGGGCTCGTGCGGCCGCTTCCCAAACGCGGGTCGTCAGCGCTGGCTCCGCAGAATCCAGCGCCGAGATGTGCAGGTATAGGCGCAGCCCGACAGTCTTTCCCAAGGTCTTCATGGGCGCGGCCATGAGTGAAGGGGCTCCATGATTCCCAATATCTGGCATCTCAAAGGCAGCATAAAACGGCCTTTCGCCATATGCACCACCCCGATGGTGGAGGGCGCGCCGACTGCCTAACCCAAGTGTTCCGGTGTCGATAAAGGTGCACCACGCCTTGAAGTTGCAGACCCAACCGTCGGAACGGGCATCCCATGTCCGTTGTTGGCAGCGTCGATCGTTAGGCGCAACATTTGGTTTGCGCAACACGCCCCTGCTTCCATATGTTGCTCCCCTACGCTAGTTCCCTTGGTCAGTAGAGGTGCCGCTTGGCCCGCGACGCGACGCTGTTCGACGATCTCCGGCTCACCCTTGAGGAGGCAATCGAGCTCTCGGCCCAGTCGCTGAGCGCCTACGGAGAGAGCCATGACCACTGGGCTGTGGCTTGGTCTGGGGGCAAGGACTCAACCGCCACCCTGACCTTGTTGATGCACCTGCTCGAGTCGGGGCGCGTGCCGCGCCCGAAGAGCCTGCGGGTTTTCTATGCTGACACGCGTCAGGAGCTTCCACCGCTCGCCATCACGGCCGGGCGCCTCACCTCCCAATTGCAAGAGCGTGGTGTGCCGGTGACGGTGGTGCGCGCGGCGCTCGACAAGCGGTTTCTAGTCTACATGCTAGGGCGGGGTGTTCCCCCTCCTACCAACCGCTTCCGCTGGTGCACTGACAAGCTAAAGATCGCGCCTATGAAGGAAGCGTTCGAACGCGAGCTCGCCGATGTAGACGGTCGTATTCTGGCGATCACAGGGGTGCGGCTAGGCGAATCGGCGGCGCGCGATGCGCGTATTGCGCTAAGCTGCGGCCGCGATGGCGCTGAGTGTGGGCAGGGCTGGTATCAGGAGGCTTTGCCTGGTGCCTCTGGGGTGGGCGCACGTCTCTCGACCCTTTCGCCGCTGCTGCATTGGCGCGTGTGCCACATCTGGGATTGGCTGAAATTCTATGCACCGGGTGAGGGGTGGACAACGTCGACTGTTGCCGACGCCTATGGCGGCGAGGAGGCTGAGGAGATCAATGCCCGTACTGGTTGCGTTGGGTGCCCGCTGGTCAGTCGGGAACGGGCACTCGAGACGATCCTGCGGTCCAATCGCTGGTCCTACCTCGCTCCTCTAGCCAGACTGAAGCCCCTTTATGCTGAGCTTCGGGAAGCGCGGCACCGGCTGCGCAAAACCGGTCTTACCGCGGACGGTATGATCGCGACGGGAAAGGAAAGCCAACGTCTGGGACCGCTGACCTTGGAGGCGCGCAGGATGGCCCTTACGCGCGTTTTGGAGATCCAGGCAGCCTGCAATACGGCTGCGGACGCGCGTGGACTGCCGTGCATCAATATCTTGGACGCGGAGGAAGAGGCCAGGATCCGTGAGCTGATCGCAGCGGAGACTTGGCCGCAAGGCTGGCGGGGAGACGAGCCGACCGGCGCAGAACCGATGGACCGAATTGGGGACGAGTGGTCCCTGCCCTTCGTCCAGACGGGCGCTTATCCGGCGGCAGCACGGGAGGACTGAGCAGGGCACCTAAAACGGGGAGCACATCATCTATTCTAGTGGTGAGTTGATGCGCTTTTCCTGGCGCTTCCGCTGATCCCTACCTATTATGAGCACTGCTCCCTCCACGGTATTGCCCTGATCCCCTTTGGCATGACAATCAACGAGAAACTCCTCCGGTTCTCGGAGGTCGATCAGGCCCCCACAGGGCCCGGGTTGTACGCATGGTACGCCGTTTTCAGTGTTTCCCTGCCGGACTTAGCTCGGGCGGTCGACGCCAATGGGGCTGACCAAGGTGAGGGGCGATTCAGGAAGGTCCTAGCCCGGCACCTGCTGCGGTTCCAGCCATCGCAGATTGACCTGCGAGCGCGGAATACCTTCGGCGCAGATTGGCGAGGGGAGCTTGAGGACTATAGCCGCGAAGCGATACAGGCGCGGGTACTGGGCTCAGCCGATAAGTCCGCCGATGGGGCCGAACCCGAGGCGTCTCCTCCGTCGACCTTTGATGAGGTTGTCGGGCAGCAGCGACTCCGGCAGCTCCTTGCAGACGTCCTATCGGCAGCCACACCCCGAATCTCAGCTCCTATCTACATTGGCGTGGCCAAAGACATCCGGTCGAGGCTCAATCAGCACACCGTACGCTACAAGCAGCTCAGGGACGCAATTGGCACGGACGAGCAAAAACTCCGCCTTCTTCGACAGCAGGTGCGCCGGAAGGGAATGAGCTTTGCTGACCGGGCAATCGTTCAGGATTTCCAGCCAGAGCACCTTTGGGTCGCGACACTTCCCATCGCGCCCTTAGCGAAGACACAATGCTCCGAGCAGGAGCTGAGGGAGGTCGCCGGCGTCGCCGAGTGGCTCCTCAACCGTTGGCACCGACCGTTTGCGGGGATGCGGTAATGTTTGCGAAAAGCGGGCCCAAGATTGAGTTCCAACAGTCCGTCTACGGGACGTGGGGGCAGTTCACCACACCCGCTGGAACGGTGGCGTTCCTTGAGACGAAGGCGCGGATCGGCGCCACAGCCAAGGACCGCGAACGGCGCCTAGCTCGCGCCCTACGGCCTGTACGCGAGGTCCTTCCGACGCAGTCCATGGACTTCAACCAATTGCTTCAACGCGACCTCGACGACCACAGGGTGGCCACGGAGCTCGTAAACTATGTGCTGACCGCGGGTCGCACCGGGCCGGCCTTCTTTCCGCCCATCGTCGCGGCTGTCCTGCCATTCAACGGCAACGACCCACGCAAGACGTTTCCGGTCGCGACCACCGTCGAGCCGAAGGACGAAATCGGCAATTGGCGCGGCACGCAGTTCGGGTCGGCCTTCCAGTTCGAGCGCATGCTAGACGACCAAGGCGACGATTTCGAGATTAGGATTGGTCGCCTTTCGTGGAACCCCGAGGAAACCAAGCTGGTCGTGATTGACGGACAGCACCGTGCCATGGCCCTTCTCGCTATCGATAGGACCATCAACAACAGCTGGAGCGAGTCCGGAGAGAAGTACAAGTACTTCTATGAGCCCGTTATTCAGGAAATCTTGAAGGGGAAAAGCGAGGCTGATCGGCGAGCATTGCTGCAAAGCCTTGAGTTTCCTGTCACACTGGTTTGGTTCCCGGACGAGAATGAAGAGGGTGGCGACCACCACGGAGCAGCACGCAAGCTTTTCGTTGATGTCAACCAGAATGCGCGCAAGCCCAGCGAGTCTCGCATCCTCCTGCTGTCCGATGCCGACCTAATCGGCATTTTCACGCGATCCGTTCTCAACACCTTCCGTAGTTCCTCTGATACACTTCCGATTTACGCGGTGGAGTACGATCACCCTGGGCGAGACCAAGCCTCCAGTTCCAAGTGGAGCGTGATCTCGAATGTAATCACGTTGAGAGACTGCATTAACAGGAGTATCTTCGGCCCGCTCCGGTACGTCGACAAGCTGGACGTGAGTTTCGGTGGGCGCGAGAGCGAGTTCGAGCGCGCACAATTCATGCGCGAGACCTTGCAAATCGACGAAGGGATCGGCGAAACCGTGGAGGACATGGACCGTGCCGATATCAGCGCCACAAATTTCCCGCGGTCGACGTTAGGGTTCATGCAAGACCAGCTGATGCGCGGCTGGGGTTCATTCGTCGTACGCATGCTAAGCGATCTGCTGCCCTACAAGACCCATGGCGATGCGCTGACTAAGCTCCGCCATGGCTGGGCTACCGCTGGCTCGACCGACTCGTTGGCAAAAGACGCCATCTTCGAGGGCGTCGGCATGTACTGGACCATCCGGGACAGCTACGAGCACTGGGAACGAATGAACAAGCTGCGAGCTGACCTGAAGCAGCCCAAGGTCGAAAAGACTGACATTGTCCGGACCTGGGAAGTGTTGCAGCAAAAAAAGCAAGACTTCCTCGACTTGCGTGCCAGCCTTTATGTTGGAAAGCACGACCCTTCCAAGCCCAAACCGCTCGACACTGAGACCGCGAAGGCGGTCAACGGTGCGTTTGACATCTTTGGCACTAACGCCTGTCAGCTAGGCTTCGTCCTGGGGGCACGAACGCTGGCCAAACGCGGCAACGTCGTGCTAGACGCGATGCCTAGCTTTACCAACGCAATTATCCTAGCTGCAAATGCCGCGCTGGAGGGGGGGCCTAAAAGTGAGTTTGGCCGGCGTACCATGCTCTGGGGCGGGCACCAGGACGCACTAAACCGTATTCCCAAGCTCGACACGCCCTTCGCCGTTCAGTTCCGGTATTTCTGGCTGGAGTTGCTGGCGACCCCAGAAGGGCTCGCGCACTTGGCCGCTGTCCTCGATCCGGCGCTTGTTAAGGTGGCGCGTGACGAAGGACGTGCTGCTTACCTCAGTTACCTGACCAGGGAGATCGAGCGAGCCCTGCGCAAAGCGGAACCCGGCATCGGCAGGACTGAATTGGAGAAACGGGCGAGAAACACGGCTGAGGAAACTCTCCGCAAGGCGCTATTCCGCTGGTTCGGCATCAAAAAGCTAGAATTTGAGGATTGGCTCTCGGCTAAACCGGACGTGCAGCTCGCCAATCCCACCGAAGAGCAGGACATGGAAGTCGGGGAAGCGGCTAACGAAGGAGAGCTTGGCAGCCCTTCCCTTGAAGACCTTCTCGAGGCGGAGCCTGAGGATGAATGATGCCACCGGCGCCTTCAAGCGCCGGTGGCATGCCCCTTACGATCAATGCCTCGACATTGATCTGCCAAGTTCCAAGGTTGGAAAATGATGGAAGTGATCATTTTCCAACCATATGATACGGTCGGCGCATGAAGAGTTCCATAATCGGCCGGCCGTATGGCCCCTTTGCACAGTGCTACGCCATGTGCTGTCGGGTTAGAACCGAAGGCGTTGGATGGCTTCCATCAAACGCCTTCGGTATGAGGTCTTTGGGATTAACCTCACGTTCTGCAAAGTGCACCGATTCGATTTCCGCCTTGCCCAGCGCTGAAGCCAACTCACGCTGACATTGACTTAAATTGCAGCGCACGCCCATTCTGGTTCAATCGATCAAGGACCGCCCGCGCGTCGCAGGGAGACAGTCCGAAGTGCTCGACGAGCGTGAGGAACAAATGGTTGAATTCGTTTCTCAAGTTTGTCGCAAAGATCCCGGGATCATCCGACCCGACGCAGACCAGTGGGCGCGGAGCTCGAGCCCCGAACTCGGCTTCCCGCAAGCCTAACCAACGGAAAAGGTGGTGGTCAGCGTAATGGTCATAGACACTGATGCGGACATTGCTCGTTGGCAACGTCTCTATGCCAATCCCGCGTTGGTTGAGCAGCTCAATGACGGCGTGCTGCAAGGCTACAAGCCCCTCCCGGCCAACTTCCAACGTGTCAACCTCAACCCATTCCGCCCCGCTCCGGCGCCCTTTGAAGCTGTGGTACCAGGTAAACAGTTCGACTGCTTCCTCATCTTGAGCAAGGCAGTCCAAGACAAGAGCACATTCTCGGCGCCACTCGAACCCAATACGTTTGGAGAAGACGTGGTCCCTAAACTTTTCTATTCCCGCGACACGCCACCAGCTGGATGCCTTCTCTTTGATCACCTCGTTACAGACCAGTGGGTCAAGAAAGCGCAGCTTCCACGCACGGTGCAGGGTAGAAGCCAGGATCGGGCGGCCGTGAATGGAGGCGGCGATGTCACTGATCTTCCCTTCCAAGCGGTGAGCGAGCGTAGGATCCCGCGCGAGAAGCATCGAGTGTATGAAAACAAGGTTGTCCAGGTAATCTTGCCGACGGAGCATGAGGCGCGGACCAATCCGTTGCTGCCAGAGGCTCGGATCCACTCCTATAGCGGTCGCATGCCCGATCCGGTGTCCGGACTGCATGTCAAGGAAGCATACAGCTTCGGCCACCGCCCTGATGCCGGACACTAAGTGTTCGAAGTCCTCGCCGGCATGAAAAGTCACGTTGGAAAAGCCATTGTGGCGGAGCGTCCGGAAGAGCGGCGCGAACACCTCCGGCGGAGCATGGAGCTCGTTTGCGGCCGCGTCGATCCCAACCACCACCCGCTTCTGTTCTCCCGGCCCCTGCATGAAAGCCATGAATTCGCGACCATCCTTCACCAACCGCCGCCGCATGGCGAAGTGGCGGCAAGAGGCGGCTTGCTCGTGTTCTGTCTTGTCTGGCTCCTTGATAAAATGAGCCACGAGTTTTAGTTCCGGGCGACGGTCTCCGCTATCCTGGCCATGGTCGTGGCGAAACCGTTCGAAACCTGAAAGCACGTTCTTTAGAAGGCGCGCGGTTGCTCCGCGCGACTTCTTCGGCGCGAAGCGCCCCTCCATGGTCGCAATATCCCTCCCCCCCGGGCCGGTCAGCTGAGCAAACCGGTCCCTATACGACCGTTCCACGTCCTCACGGAGGCCATTCCAGGTAAATTTTTGGAATTGGTCGAAACCGAACTGGTCGACCTGTTGGACACTCAGCTTGGCCACCATCCCAATCGATAGTAGGTACGCATGGACCGCCGAGGCGAAGCCCGGCACAGCCCCGCTCCCCAGTTCGCGGAGCACGAGGGTATGCCACGCGAGCTCCGCCTGAATCGGGGTGAGATCGCTGGCAAGTCGCGGTCGAAACTTCTTCAGGGGGTGCAGCGCCCAATCCCGCCCACCAGAAAACAGCGGAGACAACCCGCGATGGGCACGGCGAATGTCCTCCGGGTGGAGAGGAGCGCCGTTAAAAGCGGACTCGCTGATCATCCAGCGGAGCCGTCTCGCTGTTCGGATATAGCGGCTGAACTTCAAAGCAGTGAGACCGGGGCGGACCTGCTCATAAAGCTCCTTCACACCCGGCTTATCGACGCGGGAGATCTCGCTTAGGAACCCGTTGGGATTCTCCATAATTGATAACCAGAGGACGTCAAGTTCGGTCCCGCCGGTGAGATGCATGTGCAGCTCTTGTAAGCCATCACCCTCTATGAGGTCGTCCACCAAAGGCAAGCGTAGTAGGGGAAGGCTCGAATGAGGCAGACAAGACTCCAGGTAGCGTCGCAACGCCGCGTCGTCCGGCATGTACCCCGTTCGGGACCGTCCGAGGTTCTGCTCAATGCATGCAGCCATAACGATCAGCGGCGAGACGAATGGCAGCAGGTTCTGCCATTCGTCGTGGCGTTCCGGACGAACGTTGATTTGGTAATCGCGCGCAAACAAGTAAGTGTCCGCCAACCGGCACAAGGCCTCCCGAAGCAAGCTGGCGTGGCTACCGGCCTTCCCAAGCCGGTCCGCCAAATACCCTTTGTAATAGTGGTCCGGCCGTGCCGCGTCTGTCCTCCGCTCAATGACGAAAAGCCGGCGCTTAATGTCTTGGACAGTAGGAATACCCCCGGAAACTATCTCATCAAGAGTTTCCCAATCCTCAAAAACCCTCCGATAAATCAGTCCTGGCATCTCGAGACCTAATTCCCGCTGTTATCCGCAGAGCTTGACATCATTTTGATGGGCCGGGGGCGCGAATTTCCTTGGAGGAAGAGCGCGTTGAGCGGGTGATAAAGGTTGTCGAATTCGAGGTCAACATTGACTTCTTTACCCGAGAGATGGAGTTTGGCCTTTGTGACTTCCAGGAAAGTCCTATCGGGTAGGCTGGTAGAACCAGTCCCAACACCTTCGTGCGCAACCGTTCCGGACACCGGTTGCTTCGCCGATCGGCTTCTTGATCCTTTCGCTGCCGCGGCCGCCGCTTGGGGTTGGGTTGAGTCAATTCTCTCCTGATATGCATTCAAATAATGAAGCTGCCGATCAAGCACGGACCAACCGTTTACCGCCTTCCCGGCTGGGTCTAGGAAAAACGCCCACAACGGGCAAGAGAAAAGCGACTTAAACAACCATGGCGCCTCTTTCACGCTTTCGGCGCACGAAAGGTTTGAGAGGAAGCCGCCATCGTCGGTGACGGGATTTCTCAGTTCGACATCCTTGTGGTCACCGGCGGCTCGGAGGGATTCCACCAAAAGTGCGTTGAAGTAGGCAACGATGTAGCGATGCATGAGGACACCTAGGTACCGGGTCTTCAGCGGCTTCAACTTGCCCTCGATGCTCACGCACGTTTCCATAAACCGCGCCCACGCTCTCGCGAGGGTGACAGGCGCTTCCACCGGGCCATTTTCGGTGCCAATTTTTTCGCGCCACACGACCAAAGATTCAACGAGCCTCACAACGAGTTGCTCGCTCTCGCTATCCGGGCTCTGACTTTCGGTAGTCTCTTCGTCCTCATCCGATAGCAAATCATCCGTCGATGACTCATCCTGTGGTGGGCTTGCCTCCGTGCTCGCATCGACGTGCTGCTCGGATGCCCCATACGCCTGCGCGGCAAATCTGGCTTTCAGAAGTCCCCGAATGCGGCCCTTCAGGTGCTCGTCGGACGGTAGCCGGAGGAGCTCCGCCACTACAGCTAGCAAGGCATCGAAGGCATAGACGCCAGCCTCCGTACCCATACTGGCTTGGATTCTGATTAATGGAAGTGCCATTACTATGGCGGCCGCACCACTGGTCTGGTCCGCCATCTGCTCATACGTTGGACATATGAACCTCTTTAGTAGATGCACGTTAGCACCTGAGGCGCTAGACACCTTCGAATTGAATTCTTCTAGGAACGGCAGAATATCAGATTTCAGCTTCTTTAAAGCAGCGAGCAAGTTGCTGAATTGAATAACTTCGGTTTGCGGCGTTTTGGTGTTGCTATCCTGTTGCTGGCACTCCACCTTCCCTCCACGCAATCCATAAAGCTCCAACCACCCCCTCGAATCGAAGGTCTTGAACGGGATAGGAGCTGCTCCGTAACGAATAACATGCTCAGCGTTTCTTTTTTTGCGTGCCCTGTCAAATGCCAACGTGAAACCGACGACATCCGGCAGCTTGATGTCGGAATGCAAGCGCGCCGCCTTGATGTAGGCTGCAAAGGCGTCTTTTTCCGACTGCCACTGTGCCCATTCGCGCGCCCTCGCGATCTTGAGCTGGTAGTCCACCATCGTGACCGGTTCGCCCTCGAAGCCAGCAACGAGAGAAGACGCAATCGCGAAAACAGCCAAGTTCAGGGTCTCATCCTGCTGGTCAGGACGAAAACGATAGGCTTCCTTCCAGTCCTTGTCCCCGAGCCATGTCGCTAAGTTTGCAATCAAGCGAGCCGAGTTCGCAGAACCCATCTCGTCACTACGAAGGCCATGGGCCAGCAGTTCGCTGGCAAACGTCATTCTCAGGAAGTCCCGTTCGACCTGTTTGTCCTTTTTCGGGTCCGCATCGCGGAGGCGGCGGCCTTGGAGCAACTGGACGAGAGTCCTTGTTGGCTGCCTGAGGATCGCTTCGCGGAACAAGTCCAGCTCAAGCTGGCTTCGGACCGCGAAAAGATCCTTTGCGTATTCGTCAAGGAAGTTGGAAAGCGCCATGTCAGTTTCAGGCTTCTCGCGCTTGACCACAATCCAGTCCACGTACTTACTGACCGGCTCGAGATTGATCCTGTTCTCTGGTTTGAGCACTTTCAAGAGGTACTGGGACTCGAGTTTGTCAACCATGGCTGAGATGGCTGCCATCCTGGAGACGCCTCCATTCGGTGCAAGTGCAGCCCCTTTCTCTTGTAGCCATTGTTCCTGCTTGAGGAAGGTGTCCCCGAAGCTCGACCATTGCCTGTTCCTCACAAGCATCGAGTAAAGGTCAAGGTCACCGAGCACAATGGTGATCAAAAACGGAGTGGTCAGATATTTTCGTATTGCCTCAAGCACATTCCAACCACGATCAAAGGCCGTATCTATATCATCAAAAGCCAGAACAAAAGCTCTGATCCCAATAAACTCAAGACTATTTTTGACAAATCTGTGAAATTTTTGCTCAAACCCTGTGCCGCTCGCTGCGCGACCGAGGCCACGTTCAAGGATATACTGGGCATCCTGCCAATCTTCGCCGTACGGAGTTTTGCTGCCGATATCGTCGAGGAGTGAAAGGCCTTCCGCCAAGTCCCGCAAAGATAGTTCCCAAGTGTCATAAGCTGCATCAGCTCCTCGGTCCGTGCGGAGGAGCCGGGCGTAGTCAACCTCCTGCTTTATTTTCGTAAGGAGCGTTACAATCACATGCTCCTTCGTTTCAATAAGCGTCGGGTCAATGATGCCCAAGCTTCGGACCTCGCCCTGCTTGAAACCGTTGTTTGCAGCGAATTCTGGGTTGTGCATCAGGGCGTCTAATGCGTTCAAAATAAAGGTGGTTTTACCGCTACCACGCTGCCCATGGATAGAAATGGCATCATGCCGCCGCTGATAAACAATATTCGGTTGTGGGTTTGGTAAAAGAGCCCCCCATTGCCCAACACCTATAGGCGCCACACCGGTTCCGCTAGTCAAATGTCCATGCTGCCGGGAGACAGGAGCATCGGATTCAATCATTGCTAAACTTTGGCGAAGCAGCTGGCCAAGCCTCGTTAGCGCGTGACGCTGTATGACTTTTTTGTTGTCCGAGAACACATTCGCATCGCGCGGGTCTCTGCTGAGGTCGATGATGATCTTGTTGCCGTTTTCCATGTCGCCCTCAACCGAACTCGTTTGGCTCATTTTTTCTCGTACCTCTAGAATCTTGGCGAATCGCACGCGACGCAAGTTGAATCAAACCTTTGTTAGTATATAGCTGAAAAGTGCAACCGGGTCAATTATTCGCAGTGGCTTGGGCGTGGAAATGGGGCGTCACCTCAACTCCCTGGAGCGGCATACGGCTGGCTCCATTCGACGGCGCTACCGCGGAGACGGGCGTGTTACTCAGCCGTGCGCCCGTCTCCGTTGCAAGGGCTACTTACCAGGTTTAGTGGATGGGCCGCCGTTCAATCCATCCTGAAGGCGCCGGGCTACGCGTTCCGTCTTGGAGGGCGCCCCACGACGACGCTTCCGGGAAGTGGCCCCGTCGGAGCCGAGGGTCTTCAGCTTGGCCATCCACGCGTCGAGATCATGCACGTCGTAGCGTACGATAGAGCTGCAGGGCCAATGGCTGAAGGGCGGCCCTTTCTCTTTGCCACGCGCATGGGACAGCGTGGAACAGGAGACGCCGAGGTGTTCGGCGGCGGCGCTCGTGGTGAGATACCTTGGGGATGAGGACGGCATCGTGAAACCTCCGCAGGGCAGCACCACCCGCGGAGGCTACGGCGCGGACGGCAACCCTGCGGACACTCGGAGCCGTCGCTATTTCCCACCATATGCATCCGACATGGTCCCTCCTCGGGAGCTGCCGGCATGCAGGGACGGAGGGCCTGCGCCCCTCGAGTCTCGACAGCCACGACGCGGCTTGGCCCTGGTGCCTGCGGACGGAATGATCACCGGAACCATCCGGATCACGCCTGTCATTCCGCGTGCTGGCAGCGGCGGACCGTTCACAAACGCGTGCACCGCACGCGTTTGTGAACGGTATCGTCATGACCGTAGCTGGTGGCGAGGATGGCCTGGGCGTGTGGCCATGGTCAATCCGCGCACATTGGGAACGGAGCGGCGCGTTGGTAACGCCTTACCCCAAGCGCGCGGCGAGTTGCCTGGTCCTCAGATGGGTGTAGCGCCGCAGCATCTCCGGACGGAGATGGCCGGTAATGGCCATGATCTCGTTGTCGCGCAGGTCGGTGGTCTCGAAAAGACGCGAAATGCCCTCGTGGCGCAGGTCATGCCAGCGCAGGTCGGGGAACTCCCGCTCCGTCGCGACGTCCCGGAAGGCGTGCAGGATGCCGCGCGGCGTCACGATGGGGAAGACCTTGCGACCATGGAGGTCCGTACCGTCCTCGGGACGCAGGCTGCGGAAAGCGGCGACGGCGCGGGTCGACAACGGGACGGTCCGAGCGCGGTCGTTCTTCGTTTTCGGCAGATAGACGTGGGGTTCGGGACCGTCGGCATGGACGCGGTCCCAGGTGAGATCGGCGAGTTCGGCCTGCCGCGTGCACGTCGCGATCGCCAGCACGATGGCGGCCTTCAGCCAAGGCCGCGACGATCGATCGCTGGCGGCGAGGAGTCGCGCTTCCTCGCCGTCGCGGAGACGGCGGTCGCGACCGCGCGGTGCCGGCGGCCGTACCTTGGGGATGACCGGGTTGGCGACCGCCACGCAATGCGCGAGGGACCAGATCTGGTAAACTTGGCTCAGGACATTGAGGCGGTGGATAACGGTTTGCGGCGAGCACGCGGCTTTCGGGCCGACGGTCCCACCGTCCTCGGCACTGTCCTCGTCGAGCAGGCCGCGGCGCCACTCGACAAGATCCCAGGGCCTTACGGAGACCAGCGACCAACGGGCGAAGTCCGTTTCCAGCCAGTATTGGATCTTGGACAGTTTGTTCTTGGCGTCGGCGCGGCCGCGGTCGATGCCGTGCTCGCGAAACCACTCGAGGGCGTCGCCAAGGGTGGTGCGGCGCGCCAAGCGCTGATCCTGGTAGTCGTCACCGACGATCCGGCCCTCCGTCACGAGGGCCCACTCCTGGGCCTCGCGCCGGCTCTCGAATGTGCGCGACTCGGTGATGCCGCCGCGACGGATTTTGACTCGGAACTGGAAGGGGCCGCGCTGCTCGATGGTCGCCATGGGACACCGTCCAGGGACACGCCGCAGGGGCCAGCGTCCCAATTCGTCCCAAAAATTTCAAGCGCGAAGACGGGGAGATGTGGCGGACTTTGGAGCGGGTGAAGGGAATCGAACCCTCGTCGTAAGCTTGGGAAGCTTCTGCTCTACCATTGAGCTACACCCGCGCCGCCCCATGTTTATAGGCGACGCTCACGCCGCTTTCAAGCGGTCCGAGCACGCCACAGGCGGGATTCTGAAATATCACGGAAGGATGCGGCGGTGGCCAGCGGGGCCACCACGGAATTAGGGATCAGGGTGGACACGCCGACCTCCGCCCGGCCGACCATACCGACAGCGCCGGCCAGGGCGCCCGGAACCAGTTCCAGACCCAGGAAACGGTCGAGGTCCACCGGCCCCGGCAGGGCCATGCCCAGCGTCAGGTCCCGCGTGAAGCCGAACCGCGCGTAATAGGGGGCGTCGCCCACCAGGATCACCGCGCGGTGGCCCAGGGCCGCGGCCTTGTTCAGGCTCATGCGGATCAGCTTGCTGCCCAGGCCGCCGCCCTGGAACCGCTCCGACACCGCGATGGGGCCGAGCAGCAGCGCCGGCACCCCACCTCCGGCGACCCCGGCGACCGGGCCGCCGATGGTCACCGGCCAGTAGCGGATCGTACCTTCCAGGACCTCGTTGCCCAGCTCGTCATGCTCGATGGCGACAAGGCTCAGGTCCGGGATCGGGTCCACCCCGTCCCGCAGCTTGTAGGCGGTCTTCTTGAAGCGGTCGGGACCGAAGGACCGGTCGAGCAGCGCTTCGATCGCGGCAGCGTGCCGCGGCTCTTCGAGAGAGATGATCATGTGCAGTGGCATCCCGGCGGGAAGAGTGTGTCAGAGGCGGATCGCGCCGCCGCGCCGGGGGTTCGCCGGTTCAGTGCCGGCGGAGGCCCGAAGCGCCCGCACGCGACCCAAGGACGGCCGCAGCCGCGCAAAGCGCGGCAAGGCGTCGTCGTCGGATGCTGACTTCGTGCGAACGCGGCATGGGCCAGGCTCATGGACCGTTGCTGGGACGTCCGCATATATCACCGACGGTCAGGGGGTTCAAGAGACCGTAAAAGGACGAAGCCCGTACGCCGCCGCATGGCTCGCGGGTGTGTCCCGCATGCATCGGCATGGCCCGTTACGGCCGGGGAATCGCCGCCTGCCCCCTGGACAGCCGCTTCGCCGGCCCCCTATTCTTTGCGAGGGAGTGCCGCCATGTACACGAAAGTCACCCGCGCGATCCGCATCACCGTCCAGCCGGTTTTCCTGGAGGAGCAGTCGATGCCCGCCGAGAACCGCTACGTCTGGGCCTATCACGTGCGGATCGAGAACGAAGGCCCCGAGACGGTCCAGCTGCGCACGCGCTATTGGCACATCACCGACGCGCTGGGGCGCGTGCAGGAGGTGCGCGGCCCCGGCGTGGTCGGCGAGCAGCCGGTGCTGGAGCCCGGCGGTTCCTTCGAATACACCAGCGGCACGCCGCTGCCCACGCCGTCCGGCATCATGGTCGGCAGTTACCGGATGGAAACCAAAGGTGGAGAGATGTTCGACGTGGACATCCCCGCTTTTTCCCTCGACAGCCCCCACCAGCCCCGACAGCTGAATTAGTCCCTCGGCACCGCAACTTATTGCCGCAGGCGCCGGACGGGCGCCTTGAATCTCTGGCCTTCGGGGCCACTTGCGAGAAAAATTCGGATCGGCCCGGGTGATCCGGCCCGGCGGACATTCGTACAAATACCCGACATCACGGCTCAGGCATCGAAAGGTTTTTCCCGTGACGGCTCCCAAGACCCCGCACGCCGACAACGTCGTCCGCGGCCCAGGCCACACGCAATCATCCGCGGCAGCCTCCACGGCGGCACCCCAGCGCGACGACACCCGCCCCTCGCGCACTGAGGCGGAGGAGGCCGTCCGCACGCTGATCCGCTGGGCCGGCGACGACCCGACGCGCGAAGGGCTGGTCGGCACGCCGGACCGGGTGGTCCGCTCCTACGAGGAATTCTTCGCCGGCTACGGGATCGACCCGGTGGAGATCCTCCAGCGCACCTTCGAGGAGACGGACGGCTACGACGAGATGGTCGTGCTGCGCGACATCCGCGTGGAGTCCTACTGCGAGCACCACATGGTGCCGATCATCGGCAAGGCGCATGTGGCCTACCTGCCGCGCCATCGCGTGGTCGGCATCTCCAAGCTGGCGCGGCTGGTCGAGGCCTACGCCAAGCGCCTGCAGATTCAGGAGAAGATGACCGCGCAGATCGCCAACACCATCGACCAGGTGCTCCAGCCCGAGGGCGTGGCCGTGGTGATCGAGGCGCAGCACCAGTGCATGACCACGCGCGGCGTGCACAAGACCGGCGTCACCATGGTGACCAGCCGCATGCTGGGCGCCTTCCGCACCGACCCGTCGACGCGGCGGGAGTTCCTGACGATGATCGGCAACCCGTCGAATCGCGGCGAGTAAGTCCGCTGCTATTCCGCGCGGATGCCGTGCTGGCGCAGCAGGCTGTAGAGAGTCGGCCGGCTGACGCCCAGCAGGCGGGCGGTGGCCGACAGGTTGCCGCCGGACCGGGCCAGCGCGTCCAGCAAGGCCCTGCGCTCGGTCTCGTCGCGCAGGGCGCGCAGGGTGGGCGGCGCGTCGCCGGTGTTCAGCCGGCGCCCTTCCTGTTCCAGGTCGGCGCGGTGGAAGGCGCGCTGCACCACGATGGCCAGTTCGCCGGCGTCGATGGGGGTGCAGCACACGTCGTGAGCCCCGCGCGCCACCGCGCGCACCGCCAGCATCCGCTGGTCGCGCGGCGTCAGCGCGATGACCTTGATGGACGGCACAGCCCCCAGGATCTGCGTCAGCGCGTCCAGCCCGTCTGATGGCGGTGCCGCCGTGCTGTTCCCTGCCACGACCTCCGATGCGGCCACCGTGGCGGCCACCGACAGGGCGACCACTGGCGGCCGGTGCTCCCGCACGGCCTGAAGCGCCCTTCCCACCCCGCCGGCGGCGACCACGCGGCACACCGGCAAGGCGTCTTGCAGCAAGCCTTCCAGGGCTGGGTCGTCATCGACGACGAGCAGAGTGCGCGGGACCATGATGCTCCGTGACAGGAAGACAGGGTTGCGGTGTCGGTCGCCGCAAGAATCGCGGGCGGCGCCGATTCTGTCCAACGGCCTTTGGCATGACGGCCTGCGCAATTAGGGCAAAATTGAGGCATCGAACGGAGTGCACCGCCGCGTCCCGCACGGGCTCTCTCCCGCCGGGCGTCCCGCTCTGCTAAGGTCGCGCTCCCCCACCATGGGGGCCAACACGAGATGCGGACGAGGACGCCATGGCGGCGAAGGTCACACCGGCGGTGAACGCCGCCAAGGCGGCGGGAATCGCCTTCCGCCTGCTGGAATACGACTATGACCCCGCGGCCGACGCCATCGGCCTGCACGCGGCGGCGGCGCTGGGGCTCGACCCGGCGATGGTCTACAAGACGCTGATCGTGCAGCTGGAGCCGCCAAGGAATCACGGGGCGCTGGCCTGCGTGGTCATCCCCGTCGCGGCGAAGCTGGACCTGAAGGCCCTGGCCGCGGCGGCCCGCGCGAAGAAGGCCGACATGGCCGATCCCGCGCTGGCGGAGCGCACGACCGGTTTCCTGGTCGGCGGTATCAGCCCGCTCGGCCAGCGCAAGGCCCTGCCCACCTTCATCGACGCCAGCGCCGAGGCCTTGCCGGAGATGGTCGTCAACGGCGGCCGGCGCGGCTTGCAGATCGTGCTGGCGCCGGGCGATCTGGCGCGGGTGACAAAGGCGGCCGTGAAGCCGATCGTGGTGGGCTGATCGCCCCTGTTCGCAACGGATGTCCGTAGCGGATGTTCGGATTCCGCCGAAGCCCCGCACCCGCTAAGGTGGCGCGACAGCAGGACGAACCCGTGCCCCTCGAAGAGGGGGAAAATCAGAGAGGGACATGCAGCCGATCATTCAGATCCGTGGCCTGGAAAAGACCTACGCGTCCGGCTTCCAGGCCTTGAAGGGGATCGACCTCGCCATCGGGCGCGGGGAGATCTTCGCGCTGCTCGGCCCCAACGGCGCCGGCAAGACGACGCTGATCAGCATCGTCTGCGGCATCGTGCGGGCGACCGCCGGGACCGTGACGGTGGACGGCCACGACATCGTGCGCGACTGGCGCGCCGCCCGCTCCCTGATCGGGCTGGTCCCGCAGGAGCTGACGACCGAGGCGTTCGAGAGCGTCTGGGCCACCGTCAGCTTCAGCCGTGGCCTGTTCGGCAAGCCGCCCAACCCCGCCCTGATCGAGAAGATCCTGAAGGACCTGTCCCTGTGGGACAAGAAAGACAGCAAGGTCATGGCGCTGTCCGGCGGCATGAAGCGGCGTGTCATGATCGCCAAGGCGCTGTCGCACGAGCCGCGCATCCTGTTCCTGGACGAGCCGACCGCCGGCGTGGACGTGGAACTGCGCCGCGGCATGTGGGAGATGATCGGCCGCCTGCGCGAAAGCGGCGTGACCATCATCCTGACCACCCACTACATCGAGGAGGCGGAGGAGATGGCCGACAGCATCGGCGTCATCTCCGGAGGCCGCATCATCCTGGTGGAGGAGAAGGCCGCGCTGATGGAAAAGCTGGGCAAGCGGCTGCTGACCCTGCACCTGCAAAGCCCGCTGGAGACCATTCCGCCCGAACTGTCCGGCTATCCCCTGACCCTGTCCGACGACGGGCGGGAGCTGGTCTACAGCTTCGACAGCCAGCACGAGCACACCGGCATCGCCGGCCTGCTGCGCAAGCTGGGCGACCACGGGATCGACTTCACGAACCTGCGCACGGAGGAAAGCTCCCTGGAGGAGATCTTCGTCAGCTTGGTGAAGGAGCGCGCGTGATGAACCTGCACGCGATCAAGGCCATCTACCTGTTCGAGCTGGCGCGCACCTGGCGCACACTGTTCCAGAGCATCGCCGGGCCGGTGATCTCCACGTCCCTCTATTTCATCGTGTTCGGCGCGGCCATCGGCTCCCGCTTCACGGCGGTGGAGGGCATCAGCTACGGCGCCTTCCTGGTGCCCGGCCTCGTCATGATGTCGGTGCTGACGGAAAGCGTGTCGAACGCCTCTTTCGGCATCTACATGCCGCGCTATTCCGGCACGATCTACGAGGTGCTGTCGGCCCCCATCTCCGCCTTCGAGACGGTGGTCGGCTATGTCGGGGCGGCGGCGACCAAGTCGATCATCCTGGGCACGCTGATCCTGCTGACGGCGCGGCTGTTCGTGGACTTCTCCATCGCGCACCCGGTCTGGATGGTGGCCTTCCTGGTGCTGACCTCGGTCACCTTCAGCCTGCTGGGCTTCATCCTGGGCATCTGGGCCGACGGGTGGGAGAAGCTGCAGATCGTGCCCCTGCTGATCGTCACGCCTCTGGCCTTCCTGGGCGGCAGCTTCTATTCGGTCAGCATGCTGCCGCCCTTCTGGCAGAAGGTGACGCTGTTCAACCCGGTCGTCTATCTGGTCAGCGGCTTCCGCTGGAGCTTCTACGGCGCCGCCGACGTCCCCGTGGCGCTGAGCCTCGCCATGACCGCGCTGTTCCTGGTGATCTGCCTGGGCGCGGTGTGGTGGATCTTCCGCACGGGGTATCGTTTGAAGGCGTGAAGTGCCCATAAAGCCCTTCTCCCCTCCGGGGGAGAAGGGTTGGGATGAGGGGGAGCCCCGATAGGGGCTGTATATGCCAGCGAACGGCCCTTTTCCGGCCATCCGGCCGTAAACACCCTCACCCCAACCCCTCTCCCCTCAAGGGAGAGGGGCATTTTAAGCCTTTCCCCTGGCAGAAATTGACGGTCCGTTGTCATTGTTGCCAGAGCCGGGCCGGCTAGGATTTCCCGACCACGCATAGACTGGTCGAACGGAGATCCCCCATGCCCTCCCCCCACTCGCCCGGCCGCCGGGACGCCTGGATCCTCGCCCTGTGCCAGGGGCTGTTCACGGCCGCCATTTCCATCGACCTGACGCTGACCGGGCTGACCGGCTACCAGCTTGCGCCGGACAAGATGCTGGCGACCCTGCCCTTCGCGCTCATCACGGTATCGGGCGCGGTGATCACGCTGGCGGCGTCCTTCCTGATGCAGCGGCTGGGGCGGCGGCTGGGCTTCACGCTGGGCGCGCTGTCCGGGGCGGTCGGCGGGGCCGTCTCCGTGTGGGCGGTCATGCACGGCGACTTCTGGGTTTTCTGCGTCGGCACCGCCGCCGTGGGCGTGTTCCAGGCCTTCGCGCAATACTACCGCCTCGCCGCCGCCGACGCGGTCGGGCCGGCGGAGAAGAGCCGCGCGGTGTCCCGCGTGCTGACCGGCGGGGTGGCCGCCGCGATCCTCGGCCCGCTTCTGGCGGCCTGGAGCAAGGACCTGTTCCCGACGGCGCTGTTCGCCGGGGCCTATCTGATGGTGGCGCTGCTCGGCCTGTTGTCGATGGTGCTGCTGGCCGTCTTCTACCGCGACACGCCGCAGCACGGCGCGGATGCGGCGCAGGTGGCCGAGCCGCCGCGCCCGCTGGCGGTGGTGGTCCGCCAGCCGATCTTCGTCGCCTCCGTCGCCAACAACGTGATCGGGTCGGCGGTGATGATGCTGGTGATGACGGCGGCCCCGCTCGCCGCCGTGGCCGGTCACCACAGCATCGACGACGGCGCCAACATCATCCAGTGGCACATGGTCGGCATGTACGCCCCGTCCTTCTTCGCGGGCGCGCTGATCCAGCGCTACGGGCTCGCGCCGATGCTGTTCGCCGGGATGGCGCTGAACGTGGTCTGCGCCGCCGTGGCGGTGGCCTCCGCCGACCTGACGGCCTTCACTATCGCCCTGCTGTGCCTGGGCATCGGCTGGAACTTCATGTTCGTCGGCGGGACGACGCTGCTGGCCCAGTCCTACCGCCCGGCCGAGCGCGCCAAGGTGCAGGGCGTGGCGGAGCTGGTCCGCTACGTCGTCACCGCCGCCGCGACGCTCGCGGCGGGGCCGCTGCTGGAGCGCTATGGGTGGCCGGCCCTGAACGTGATGGTGCTGCCCATGCTGGCGCTCGCCGCCCTGATGACCCTGTGGTGGATGATGGCCGAGCGGCGCGCGACCGCCCTCGCGCCGGCGGAAGCGGCGGAGTAGACTTCGGCCATGCTGTCCCCGACGCCCCCCGCCCTCTCGCTGGCCCTCTCGCTGGTTGGCCCGAAGCGCATCGCCATGCCGACCTACGACGGCGTCAACCTGATCGACGTCAGCGGGCCGTTGCAGGCCTTCCAGACCGCCGGGCGGCTGGCGGGGGAGGCCGGGCTGCCCCCGCCCTACGAGCTGCGGATCCTGTCGGCCGAGGGCGGCACGGTCATCACCTCCCCCGGCCTGCCCATCGTGACGGAGCCTCTGGCGGCGCTGGACGGCCAGGAGATCCACACGCTGATCGTCCCCGGCGGCAGCCCGAACGGCCATCCCCCCACGCCGCCGGCGCTGGTGGAGTGGCTGCGCCGGCGGGCGCCGGGGGTGCCGCGCCCCTGCTCCGTCTGCACGGGGGCGTTCATGCTGGCGGCGGCCGGGCTGCTGGACGGGCGGCGGGCCACCACCCACTGGAACTGGGCCGACCGTCTGCAACGGCTTCACCCCGCCGTCCGCGTCGATCCCGACCCGATTTTCCTGAAGGACGGCCCGGTCTGGACCTCCGCCGGGGTCACCGCCGGGATCGACCTCGCGCTGGCGCTGATCGAGGCGGACCTCGGCCACGCGCTGGCCATCGCCACGGCGCGGCAACTGGTTGTCTTCATGAAGCGGCCGGGCGGGCAGTCGCAGTTCAGCGTGCCGCTGTCCGTGCAGTCCACGCGGGACGGCGCCTTCCGCGACCTGCACGCCTGGATCGCCGCGCACCTGCGCGAGGACCTGCGCATCGAGCGGCTGGCCGAGCAGGCCGGCATGTCCCCGCGCACCTTCGCCCGCGTCTACGCCGCCCGGATAGGGCGCACCCCGGCCAAGACGGTGCAGGCGATGCGGCTGGAGGCGGCCTGCGGCGCCCTGGAGCGCACCGACGCCCCGCTGAAGTGCATCGCCGCCGACACCGGCTTCGGCGACGAGCAGACCCTGCGCCGCGTCTTCCAGAAGCTGTACGGCATCGGCCCGGCCGAATACCGCGCCCGCTTCTCCCGCCACGCGGAGGTCGCGTAGCCGGTCAAATCCCGCCCAGTCAAATCCCGCCCAGTCAAATCCCGTCGAACAGAAGCTGCGCCTGCGGCCCCTTGGGAGGGGTCTTCTTCTCCGGCGTCTTCTTTTCCTGCTTCTTCTTCTCAGCGGCGGGCTTGGGAGAAACCGCCGTCTCGGCGGCCGGCGTCGCGGCTTTCGGCTTGGGCGCCCGGCGCGGGGCGATGCCGACGCCCGCCTTCGCCCGTTCCTTCGCATTGTCGCGGGCGATGGCCTCCGGCGCGTTCGGGTCGCCGTCCAGCCACTTGCCGCGCTTGATGACTTCGTTCACCCGGCCCTGGTTGACGCCCAGGCTGAAGGCGATCTCCTGCTGGGTCATGTCGGTGGTGCGGTGCAGGCGCAGGATCTCCGCCGCCAGTTCCGGGGTCATCTTCCGCCCGACCAGCCGCCGCGCCGGCCGGATCGACCGGTTCGCCCGGTCGCGCGCGCGAAGCGTGTTCAGGGTTTCCAAAGCGGCCTCGTTGCCCGCGGCCTTCAGGGCTTCCTCGAACTCCTTCAGAGTCGTCACGCGGTCCTCCTGCCACCCGTCGCGATGGATCCGTCCGGTCACCCAATATTTAGCCACGCCCACCACAAAGGAAAGGACTCTTCCGGCGACATGTCGACGCGCGAGCACCGGTTCCGGCGGGCGTCGATCGCACATCAAAAAGCGCCCGCCTTTTGCATTCGTAAGTATGCATTCCGGGTTGCGGCAATTCATACTCAATGAAACATTACCTCAAACAGGCATCACACAATATACCCATTGATATCGGAAATCATCGGCGGCACGCTTCCGAAGCCCTCCGGCGCGGTTACCGGCTGAGTCGAGGGATCAGCGACGCACCGTCGGCGATCGATGATTGGCTGCCGGACCTGAAAGGCGATGCAGCCAAAAGACAGCGCGGCAATCATTTTAATAATTTGCGTGGCTTCTAGCGATGACTCTGGGCACCGGCAAGTTCGTCCACTGACTGGCCACGGTGCACCCCGGCACCGTGGCGAAGGCACACCGCGCGCCCGCAACACCCCTTCGTCTGTTGCTACTGCGCGGGAGTGGCCAGCCACCGCGAAGGAGGCCCCATGACCGAACCACACACAGCCGGCGTCACCATTGCCGGCGATCTGAACGACGTCGTCGACGCCATCGGCACGTTGATCAGAATGATCAGAGAAAGCCAAACAGCCACGACGCTTTTCACCATCGGATTTATTCTTCTGCTGATCACGGTTCGTTGTATCCAGAGGGCGTTGGCTTTGGATGCCAATCAGGTTCCTCCCTGGCTCAAGGTGTTTCTTTTCATGTCCTTCATCGGCAGCGGCCTTTTCGCCGCCGTTGCCGTCGCGATCACCATCCGGCCGCCTGCCAGCATCCGGCCCACAGCCACCATCCCCCACTCGACGACGGCGGAGGTGATGGAAAACCTGCGCAGCAACAAGCGAGTTTCGCACCTGATCAGGCTGGTCGCCTATGACCCCGTTTCACAACCCGACCTGTCCTTGAGCAAGATCACCCATCTGGGCAAACCGACCCAGCAGTTCACGTTCGTGGCCGATTACGACGAGCTTCGCGGCTACACCGTGGCCGAGGCAGTCCGGCGGACTGGAGGAGCTTTCAGGTCGGGACAGCATGTTTCAGCCTTCATATTCCCCATCCCGCTGGGCCAACCGCTCCGCCCGGTCAATGCGCGCGGGTTGCTTCAGGTCGTCCGCCAGATTGAAAACTCCCCTTCCGCGCCGAAAAAGGATTTCTATCGCCTGGATATCGACAGCCGCTTCAAGCCAACCGATCAACAAGGCAAGTCAGCGCTTCTGGAAGACCTCGAAAGCGAAAACATCGCCTCATACAGCTGGCCATCTTACGGAGGATTTTATGAAAGGTATTGCGAGGCAGCGATAGAGTTCATGTGTAAAAATGAGTATTTTGCGCGCGAATTTATCGGTGACATCAGCGAAGACTGGCACCCGTTGGGATTCTCCCGCCGAGATTTGCCGGAAAAAAAGCTGTGCAGCGATGATCAGATGGAAAAAAGCATCTGCCAGATCAAAGACTGGAGGAATGCTGAATCCGAGATCAAGGACCACATCGGCGCCCGCGCCTTCCTGATTCCAAACATGAGGATTACGGACATCGACGGGCGTTACATGATCGAATTCACGCAGCCGGAAAATCAAATCATTCCCAACATCCATCTCCTCGGCCAATGAATGGGGAGGTGCGCGGCATCGGGTCCGTTCCGAAGCCGCGCACCCGTGATCCCGGCCGGATACGAAAATCGTACAACGCCGCCGCGGTTCGAGAACATTCTCCGGGGAAGGGGGATCGTAGGGCGCGCAGCCGCGTTCAACGCAACCATTAATAGCCATTCCCGCGCACTCACGACTTGCCTTGTTGTTTGACAATAATCTATTATCAAACAAATAGTCAATTCCGCCGAGTTGCTCTACCCGGAGGAAGCCCCATGCCCGAATCCCCATCCACGCCGCCGGCCGAGCCGAGCCGCCGCGACATCCTCGCCGGCATGGCCGGCATCGCCGCGACGGCCCTCGCCCCGGCGGCCCTGCACGCGCCGGCCGCCGCCCCGGCCGCGGCCGCGGCCTCGCCGCTGATGCAGGCGTCGGAAAAGCTGACGGGCGTCCGGCTGGGCGCCTCCTACCTCGACCTCGCGCAGACGGTGTGGGACACGCTGGCGCCCGTCCACGGCGCGCCGGTGCTGGAAAAGCTGGTGCGGGTGGTGAACGACGCGCCGAGCGGCCGGCCGCTGAAGGACGTGCTGCTGGAGCACGGGCTGCTGCCGGCGGCGCAGGCCCTGACCGCCACCTGGTACACCGGCGCCAGCGCCGCCGACGGCGGCCAGACGGTGCTTTTCTACAACGACGCGCTGATGTGGCGGGCCTGCGCCTTCACCAAGCCGCCGGCCACCTGCGGCGGCTTCTTCGGCTATTGGGAACAGGCCTACCAGCCGGTCGCCGCCGCTCAGCCCAAGCCCGATACCAAAGCCGGCACCAAAGCCGACAGGGCGTAAAGGAACCCCGCCATGAAGCACGAACATTCGAACGTCGTGGAAGGGATCTCCGCCGACGTGGTCATCATCGGCGCCGGCGTCGCCGGCGGCCTCGCCGCCTACCAGCTTGCCCGCTACGGCCATTCCGTGATCCTGCTGGACGCCGGCCCGCGCATCGACCGGGTGGAGGCGCTGGAGCGTTTCCGCGCCTCGCCCGGCAAGGGCTCCAACGCGCCCTACGAGAACAGCTGGTACGCGCCGCAGCCGGACGACACGGACTTCGGCAACTACTACGTCCAGCAGGGGCCGAAGACCTTCAGCGCCATCTACGTGCGCGGGGTGGGCGGCACCTCCTGGCACTGGACCGGCCATGCGGAGCGCCACTACCCCAACGATTTCCGCATGAAGTCGGCCTACGGCGTGGGCGTGGACTGGCCGATCGCCTACAGCGACATCCTGCCCTATTACCTGCGGGTGGAGCAGGAATGGGGCGTGTCGGGCGACGCGTCGGACTACATCGGCCCCGACCGGCAGGGGGAGACCTTCCCGCTGCCCAAGGTGCCGATGACCTACTGCGACCACCAGATCGGCGGCGCGGCGAAGGCGACGTCGTTCAGCTACGCGTGCAACGGCAAGGCCTTCGGCCCGGTCGATCTCGCCTACGGCCCCTACCCGCACGCGCGCAACTCCGTCCCCTACGACGGCCGGCCGCAGTGCTGCGGCAACGCGTCCTGCCGCTTCCTCTGCCCCATCGCCGCCAAGTACGACGCCAGCGTCCATGTGACGAAGGCGGAACTGCTGGGCGCGCGCGTGCTCGACAAGCGCGTCGTGCACCGCATCGAGGTCGGGGCCGACGGCATGGTCGCCGGGGTACGCTACCGCCATCCCGACGGGTGGGAGGGCCGCGCCACGGGCAAGCGCTATATCCTGGCCGCCCACGCCATCGAGACGCCGAAGCTGCTGCTGATGTCGAAGGGCGAGCGCACGCCGAACGGCGTCGCCAACTCCTCCGGCAAGGTTGGGCGCAACCTGATCGCGCTGGCCGACGTCAACACCATGGGGCTGGCGCCCAACCCGACCTACCCCTACCGCGGCCCGGTCAGCGCGACCGGCGGGCTGAAGGCGTTGCGCGACGGCGACTTCCGCAAGGACCACGCGGCCATCGCCACCAACTTCGTCAACGGCGGCTTCAACGCCACGCTGGGGCCGGCGCAGCGCGCGCAGACGCTGATCTCCAAGGGCCTGTTCGGCGCCGAGCTGGCCGACGCGCTGGAGAAGCAGACGGCGCGCGAGGTGGTGCTGGGCTCCATGGTCGACGTTCTGCCGCTCGACGGCAACCGGGTCGAGCTGGACGAGACGCGCCGCGACGCGCTGGGCCTGCCGCGCCCCAAGATCACCTTCACCTGGGACGAGTACACGGAGCGCGGCATCGCCGTTGCCAAGGCGATGCACGACGCGATCCTCGACCAGATGGGCGTGCCGAAGGAGACGCGCCAGCGCGCCGAACCCGACATCGACGCGGCGGTGATCGCCGGGACCACCCGCATGGGCAGCAACGCGGGCGATTCGGTTGTCGATTCCTACTGCCGCGCCCACGACCATCCGAACCTGTACATCATCGGGACCGGCGTCTACCCGACGACCGGCATCGTGTCGCCGTCGATGACCGCCGCCGCGCTGGCGCTGCGGGCCGCCGACCAGATCCACGCCAATTTCGGCCAGGGCTGAGCCAGGGAGATCCGGCCATGAATGACCGTTTCACGATGCCGTCGCTCACCCGGCGCACCCTCACCCGGCGCACGCTGTTCGCCGGCGCCAGCGCCGTCGCCCTGTCCGCCTGCCTGCCCCGCAAGGGCGGCGCTTCGCAGGGTGGTGCGTCGCAAGGCGGCGCCTCCTCCGCGCAGGGCGGCACCGCGCCGGCCACAGCACCGGCCGCAGCCCCCGCCCCGGCGGCGGACGAGCTGATCACTCCGCTGGACGAGCGCCGCCTGAGCGTCGCCATCGACGCCATTTACAGCACCTACAATCTCGCCGGCCGCGCGGTGACGCTGCGCGGCTATGACGGCGCCCCCCGCCCGCGCACGCTGCGCGTCCGCGCCGGGGACACGCTGGCCCTCACGCTCGCCAACCGCCTGCCGATGGAAAACGTCGTCACGGCGTCCGCGACCGGCGGGCACGGGCATCATGGGACGGAGGCGATTCCCGGCATCTCCGGCCTCAACGTGCCGCACAACTTCAACGTCACGAACATGCACGTCCACGGCCTGCACGTCTCGCCGCGCTCGCCGGCGGACAACATTCTGCTGACCGTGCAGCCGGGCCAGAGCCAGGCCTATTCCTACGCGATCCCGGCGAACCACCCCTGCGGCCTGAACTTCTACCACGCGCACGAGCACGGCTCGGTGGCGCTCCAGGTCGCCAGCGGCATGGCCGGCGCCCTGATCGTGGAGGGCAAGGTGGACGCCATCCAGGACATCGCCAAGGCCAAGGACGTGGTGATGCTGCTGCAAAGCCTGCCGGTGGACGCGCGCGGCCAGCTTGAAAGCTACGCCACGCTCGACAACGGCACGCAGGTCTACGTCAACGGCCAGAAGCAGCCGACCATCCGCATGAAGCGCGGCGAGGTGCAGCGCTGGCGCCTCGTCAACGCCACGCACGACCGGTTCCTGACGCTGCGGCTGAAGGAGCACGGCTTCGTGGCGCTGGGCTTCGACGGCAACCCGCTGGAGAAGACGGAGCGCAGCGAGGCCATCTTCCTCGCCCCCGGCAACCGGGCGGAGCTGCTGGTGAAGGCCGTGGACAAGCCCGGCACCTATACCCTGGACGGCGGCAGCAACTTCGGCGTGACCTACGGCCCCATCGCCAGCGTGACGGTGACCGAGGAAAAGGGCGACATGCCGCTCTTTGAAGGCGCGCTGGTGAACTACGCCGCCGACTTCGGCGGCCACCTGAAGCCCATCGCGGAGTCGGAAATCGTCAAGGGCCGCCGCGTCGGCTTCGGCCAAGTGGGCACGCTGCCCAACTGGACCTGGACCATCGACGGCCGCCCCTTCGCGGCCGACGAAAAGGGCTTCACCGCCAAGCTCGGCACCGCGGAGGAGTGGGTCTTGACCAACCAGACCAACGACCCGCACCCGTTCCACATCCACATCAACCCGTTCCAGGTGATCGAGGCCGACGGCCTGCCCGTCCCCATCCCGCCGGGCCGCTGGCTGGACACGGTGACGATCCCGCCGCACGGCCGCGTGCGCCTGCGCACGCGCTTCCTCGACTACGACGGCACCTTCGTCTTCCACTGCCACACGCTCGCCCACGAGGACCAGGGCATGATGCGCCTGATCACGGTCGAGGCCTGACCGGATCGAATCCGTCGACGACGGGGTGGCTTCGGCCGCCCCGCTTCCGGTCTGATTCCGCGCTTTCAAAAAGGGAATGGTGCGCCCGGCGGGATTCGAACCCACGGCCCCAGGATTAGGAATCCTGTGCTCTATCCTGCTGAGCTACGGACGCGCCGCAACGCTTATAACATGGTTTGCGCGCGGGTTCAGCGCGAAATCTGGCAACATCGGCTGACCGAAAAGGTCACCGCAAGCGGCACGCCTGCGGGGCTCCGGTGCGTGGAATCCGCTGGGCTTGACGCCGCCGCTGCGTATACTGCGCCGATGGCACGCATGCTGTACCTGCGCGACATCGAGGTCGATGTGCACGTCCGCTGCCGCACCTGCGGACACGAGGGCGTGCTGCCGCGTGCCGACATGAGCCGGCGGTTCGGCCCCAATTACCCCGTGCTGTCCATCGCCCCGCACTATCGCTGTTCGAAGTGCGATTCCCGCGACACGGAAAGCCGCCCGGCGCCCCCGCCCCTGACCGTGGTCGGTGGAACGCATGTGGAGGAGACGGAGGCGGTGCCGTCTTTCGCCGGCCCGCTTGCGGCGTTGCAGGGCCTGCTGGATGCCGTGCGGGGCCGCGACGAGGCGGGCGAGGATGAGGTCAAGGAGGCCGCGGCCAGGGCGCCCATCGACACGGCCCCAGCCCACGAGCCTTCCCCCGCCGAGTCCGACATCCCCCTGGAACAGCTCATCGCCGACGGTCCGGGCGGGGCGGACGACGGGCGCAGGCCGTTGTGGGAGCCCATTTCGCTGGCCGACATGGCTGCCCGGCTGCAGGAAGACGATCCCGCCGCCGATGAGCCTGCCACCGACGACCTGATCGACCAGGAGCTGGCGCCGGCGGAGCCCGAAGGCCTGCCCGAAGGCCTGGACGAGGAACCGGAAGACGACCTCGATCTCTCCAGGTTCGACCGCACCCTTGCGGCTCTGCGCGCCATGGTCGACGGCGATGGCGCTGGGGACGGCAAGAACGGCGGCGGACAGGACGGCAAGGACGATCTCCGCCCCGAACCGGAACCCGTGCGTCTGCAGGATGCCGGGGAGGACGAGGACGAGGACGACGAAGAGGACGACGGCATGCCGCCCGTCTTCTCCGTCAAATCCCTGGTCCGCACCGATTTCGAGGACGACCTGGAGGAGGACGAGGAGGAACTGGAGGACGACGGGGCCTTCCGCGACCCCTTCGGCTTCCACGACGAACCGCCGACCGGGGAGCCGGAGGACGAGCCGTCGGAGGAGGAAATCGTCGCCTTCGCCATCCGCGATCCGGAGAAGCGCTCGCCCCGGCGGGAGCGTCCGGCGTCGGCGGAGGACATGCCGCTCGACAAGACCATCGCCGCCCTGCGCGACATGGTCCAGGAAGCGGCCGCCGACCCCGAGGAGTCTGACAGCCGGCGCGTCGTGACGCCCTTCAGCCGGCCGCGTCCGCCCGTCTTCGACAGGTTCGAGGACGAACCGGAACCCACCAGCCGGGATCGGGGCGACCGGGATCAGGACGACGGGGCCGATTCCGACGAGCCGGAGGACGCGCCGCCGTCCCGGAAGTCGGCCCAGGAAATGGAGATGGAGGAGGCCCTGCGGGCTCTGCGCGCCCTGGTCGAGGAAGAAGACCCGGACGAGCCCCCGCCCGCCGCCGTCAGGACCACCGCGGCGGTCCAAAAGGTCGCCGAGGCCGAAGATGAGGGTGAGGGTGAGGACGAGGACGAACCACTCGACCTCGTGAACATGTTGAAGAACGAGGATCCCGCTCCGCCCAGGGCGGAGGAGCCGACGCGGGCCGAACCGAAGGCGCCCGTGCCGAAACGGGACGATTCCGCGTCCGGCGACTCCACATCCGATCGGGCCGAGGACGACCACAGCCCCCTCAACAAGACCATCGCCGCGCTGCGCAGCATGCTGGAACTGGACGGGAAGCGCGGCCGGTAAGGACCGGTGCTACCCGTTCTCCGCCAGCACCGTTCCCGCCAGATAGAGCGAGCCGCAGATCAGCACGCGCGCCGGCCCGGACACGCGGGACGTCAGCGCGGCCAGAGCCTCCGCCACGCCCGCCGCCGGGGCGGTGTCGGCGATACCGCAGGCGCGCGTGGCGGCGGCTGTGTCCTCGGCGGATAGGGAGGCTTCCTCGCCGGGGATCCCCACCGTGCGCGCCGCCATGACGTGGGGCGCCAGCGGCCCGAGGAACTCCTCCGGCTCCTTGCTGGACAGCATGCCATAGACCATCAGCAGCGGACGCGCCGGCGTCTCCGCAGCCCAAGCCTGGGCCTGTACGGCCAGGACTTCGCCCGCCGAGTCGTTGTGGCCGCCATCCAGCCACAGCTCCCAATCCGGCGGCAGGCTCTCGGCCAGCGGGCCGCGGGTCAGCCGTTGCAGGCGGGCGGGCCATTCCACGGCGGCGATGCCGCGGCGCACCGCCTCGTCACCCACCGTCAGCGGCAGATAGTCGAGGCAGGCCAGCGCCACTCCGGCGTTGCCGATCTGGTGCGCGCCCGCCAAGCCCGGCGGCGGCAGGTCGATGCGGCGCTTGGCGCTTTCGAAGCGGAAACCGGTTTCGGTCGGCACGGCGCGCCAGCCGTAGACCGGCGCCCCAACCGCGGCGGCGCGGGCGGCCAGGGTGCGTGCGGCCTCCTCGGCGGGCTGCGGGGCAATGACGGCGGGGACACCCGGCTTGAAGATGCCGGCCTTCTCGCCCGCGATGGCCTCCAGCGTGTCGCCCAGGAACTGGCGGTGGTCGCAGGACACGCGCGTGATCGCCGTCACCGCCGGCCGGTCCACCACGTTGGTGGCGTCCAGCCGCCCGCCCAGCCCCGTTTCCAGCAGCACCACGTCCGCCGGCTCCCGCGCGAAGGCCAGGAAGGCGGCGACGGTCGTCACTTCGAAGAAGGTGATCGGATCGCCGGCGTTGGCCGCCTCGCACTCCTCCAGCAGAGCGGCCAGCCGGTCGTCGTCGATCAGCCTGCCGGCCAGCCGGATGCGCTCGTGAAAGCGCACCAGATGCGGGGAGGTGTAGACGTGCACGCGATACCCGGCCGCCTCCAGCATGGCGCGCAGGAAGGCGACCGTGGAGCCCTTGCCGTTGGTCCCGGCCACATGCACCACCGGCGGCAGCCGGCGTTCCGGATGGCCGAGCGCGGCGAGCAGCCGGTGCACGCGGTCCAGCGACAGGTCGATGACCTTGGGGTGCAGCCCCTTCAGCCGGTCGAGCACCGGGTCGGCGCGCGACCCGTCAGGCTTGGTCCCCACGGAGGATGCTCCTGATCGTCAGGCCGGCTGCCCAGTGGCAATCCCGGCGATGACCGGGGTGGCCCCGGCCTGCACTGGCGTGGCGTCGGCGGCCTCGGCCTGCACGCGCGCCTCCTCCGCAACCTTGGCGGCCTTGGCGGGAGCGGGCTGAATGGCCTCCGGCTCGTCCGCGTCAGCCTCGGCCACGGTGGCCAGAGTCGGCTGCAACAGCAGGGCCAGCACGCGCGACAGGGTCGGGCGCAGGTCGCGGCGGTGGACGACCATGTCGACCATGCCGTGCTCCAGCAGGTATTCGGAGCGCTGGAAGCCTTCCGGCAGCGTCTCGCGGATCGTGCTCTCGATCACGCGGGCGCCGGCGAAACCGATCTGCGCGCCCTTCTCGGCGATGTGGATGTCGCCGATCATGGCGAAGGAGGCCGTGACGCCGCCGGTCGTCGGGTCGGTCAGGACCACGATGTAGGGCAGGCCCGCTTCCTTGACCATCTCCACCGCGATGGTGGTGCGCGGCATCTGCATCAGCGACAGGATGCCTTCCTGCATGCGCGCGCCGCCCGAGGCCGGAACGACGATCAGCGCGGCCTTCTGCGCGATGGCCGTGCGGGCCGCCGCCAGGATGCCCTCGCCCACCGCGATGCCCATGGACCCGCCCATGAAGCCGAAGTCGAAGGCCGCGACCACCGCCGGCTGCCCGCCGATCAGGCCGGAGCCGACGACGATGGCGTCGTGCCGGCTGGTCTTCGACTGCGCCTCCTTCAGGCGGTCGGTGTAGCGCTTCTGGTCACGGAACTTCAGCGGGTCGACCACCGACTTCGGCAGTTCCACCGTCTGGTATTCGCCCTCGTCGAACATGGTCGTCAGGCGCTTGATCGGGTCCAGCCGCATGTGGAAGCCACAGTGCTGGCACACGTTCAGGTTCTCTTCCAGGTCACGGTGGAAGAGCATCGCCTCGCAGTTCGGGCACTTGTGCCAGAGGTTGTCCGGAACCTCCTTGCGGGCGTAGAGGGCGCGGATCTTGGGGCGGACGTAGTTGGTAAGCCAGTTCATCGAAGCAAATCTTTCCTCAAACCCCTAAAGCGAATTTGCATTCGCTTTAGACTCTTTCGGCCTCACATGCCAGCCGGGCTTCGGCCGCATGTGCGGCCGGGACCGCCGTCGCGGTCCAAAGCGGATCGAAATCCGCTTCAACCGCGCGCCCGGCGCACGCCGGCCGCCAGTTCGCGCACGAAGCCCAGAACGTCGTCGGCCAGACCCGGACGGGCCTTGCCTTCGGTGTCGAGCCCGCCGGCGATGCGCGTGACGATGGCGGAGCCGACCACCGCCGCGTCGGCCACGCGGGCGATGTTGGCGGCCTGCTCCGGCGTCTTGATGCCGAAACCGACGGCGATAGGAAGGTCGGTGTGGCTCTTCAGCCGCTCCACCGCGCCGGCGACCGCGACGTTGTCGGCGCTGGCCGTGCCGGTGATGCCGGCGATGGACACGTAATAGACGAAGCCCGAGGTGTTCTGAAGAACCGTCGGCAGGCGCTGCTCATCCGTGGTCGGCGTCGCCAGTCGGATGAAGTTCACCCCGGCCTTCAGGGCGGGGATGCACAGCTCCTCGTCCTCTTCCGGCGGCAGGTCCACGATGATCAGCCCGTCCACCCCCGCCGCCACGGCGTCCGCCAGGAAGCGGTCCACCCCATAGGCGTGGATGGGGTTGTAATAGCCCATCAGGATGATCGGGGTGTCGGCGTCCTTCTGGCGGAAGCCGCGCACCAGCTCCAGCGTCTTGCGCGTGGTGGTGCCGGCGTGCAGCGCGCGCAGGCTGGCCGCCTGGATCGCCGGGCCGTCGGCCATCGGGTCGGAGAAGGGCAGCCCCAGCTCGATCAGGTCGGCCCCGGCCGCCGGCAGTCCGTCCAGGACGGCGCGGCAGGTCTCCAGGTCCGGATCGCCGGCCGTGATGAAGGTGACGAGGCCGGCGCGGCCTTCCGCCTTCAGCGCCGCGAAGCGCTTGGCAATGCGCCCCTGATTCATGCTCACAGGTTCACTCCCAGATGCTTGGCGACGGAGAAGATGTCCTTGTCGCCGCGGCCCGACAGGCACAGCACCAGCAGGTGGTCCTTGGGCAGTTTCGGGGCGCGCTTCACGATTTCCGCCAGCGCGTGCGCGGATTCCAGCGCCGGGATGATGCCTTCCGTCCGGGCGCAGAGCTGGAAGGCGTCCAGCGTCTCCTGGTCGGTGGCCGAGACATACTCGACGCGGCCGATGTCGTGCAGCCAGGAATGCTCCGGCCCGACGCCGGGGTAGTCGAGGCCGGCGGAGATCGAGTGGCCCTCGATGATCTGCCCGTCCTCGTCCTGCAGCAGGTAGGTGCGGTTGCCGTGCAGCACGCCGGGGCGCCCGCCGGTGATGGAGGCCGCATGCTCCAGCGGACCCTTGTCGATGCCATGGCCGGCGGCCTCGACCGCGACCATGCGGACGGTCGGATCGTCCAGGAAGGGGTGGAACAGACCGATGGCGTTGGACCCGCCGCCGACGCAGGCGACCAGCGTGTCCGGCAGGCGGCCTTCCAGCTCCTGCATCTGGGTGCGCACCTCGTCGCCGATCACCGACTGGAAGTCGCGGACCATCATCGGGTAGGGGTGCGGGCCGGCGGCCGTGCCGATCAGGTAGTAGGTGTCCTCGACGTTGGAGACCCAGTCGCGCAGCGCCTCGTTCATCGCGTCCTTCAGCGTCTTGGCGCCGGAGGTGACCGAGACCACCTCCGCCCCCAGAAGCTTCATGCGGAAGACGTTCGGCTGCTGGCGGGCGATGTCGGTCTCGCCCATGTAGATCACGCAGGGCATGTCGTACAGCGCGCAGACCGTGGCGGTGGCGACCCCGTGCTGGCCCGCGCCCGTCTCGGCGATGATCCGCTTCTTGCCCATGCGGCGGGCGAGCAGGATCTGGCCGATGCAGTTGTTGATCTTGTGCGCGCCGGTGTGGTTCAGCTCCTCGCGCTTGAAGTAGATCTTCGCGCCGCCGAGCTGTTCCGTCAGGCGTTCCGCGTAGTAGAGCGGATTCGGCCGGCCCACATACTGCTTCAGCTGCTGGCGGATTTCCGCCTCGAAGGCCGGGTCGGCCTTGGCCTCCTTGTAGGCTTTCTCCACCTCAAGGATCAGCGGCATCAGCGTTTCGGCGACGAAGCGGCCGCCATAGATGCCGAAATGCCCGCGCTCGTCGGGACCGGAACGGTAGGTGTTGGGTCTGGTCATGGCCTGGGAAACTGCCTGAAGCGGGTCGCACGGCACCCGGAAGGCGCCACCATAGCGGCGAAGCTTCCGGATTTGAAGCGTTCGCCAAACATGCCCCCCAACATGGGGGCGGCGCGGGATGGAGCAAGGGGCGGAGAGAAGAGGGACCTACCCGCCCAGCGGCGGCGCGTACATCAGCCCGCCCTTGTTCCACAGATCGTTCGGCCCGCGCTCGATCCCCAGCGGGGAACCGGCGCCGAGGTGGCGGTCGTACATCTCGCCGTAGCTCCCGACCTGCGTGATCACCCGCCAGCCCCAGCCGTCATCCAGCCCGAGTCCCGCGCCCAGCCCCGGCACGGCGCCCAGCAGCTTGCGCACCTCCACGTCCGCGGAGCCCTTCATGCCGGCGGCGTTGGCGGAGGTGATTCCCTTTTCCTCGGCCAGAACGGTGGCCAGGAAGACCCAGCGCACCACGTCGAACCAACGCTTCTCCTGCACGCGGACCATCGGCCCCAGCGGCTCCTTGGAGATGACGTCGGGCAGGATGACGTAGTCGCTGCTGTCCGGAGCCTTCAGCCGGCGTTGCGCGTGCAGGCCGATGCGGTCGCCGGTGAACAGGTCGCAATGGTGGTTGAAGAAGGCGCTCAGCGCCCCTTCCGTCGAGCGCACCCGCTTCATCGAGAAGCGCGCCCCGGTGCGGGCGATCCAGCTCTCCAGGTTGAGCAGGGTGGTGGTCTGCTCGATCACGCAGACCGACGCGGCGGTCTTCACCAGATCGGCGGCCCGCGCGATCCCGGCGGAGCGGTGGACGATGAAGCCCTGCCCGTCGAACAGATAGACCACCGGGAAATCGACGCCGAAGGTGGCGTCGCGCTGCAGGGTCCAGGTGGTTCCCTCCATCACCACGTCCACCTCGCCGTTGCGCAGGATGGCGAAGCGGTTTTCGGCGTTGGCCTCCACGAACTCGATCCGGTCGGCGCTGCCGGTGACGGCGGCGGCCAGCGCCCGGCACATGTCCACGAAGAAGCCGCGCCAGTGCCCGGATTCGTCCACCGCCGACAGCCCGGCTCCGCTTGAGGAAACCCCGCAGCGCAGCATCCCGGCCTGCCGCACGTCGTCCAGCGTGTCGGCCCGCGCGGCCCCGCCGGACAGCGCAATTCCCAGGATCAGCGCCACCAGAATCCGCCCCATGACCATCCCCCTTCCCCACCCGCACCGCGCGAGGATCGACCTCACCGCACCGCCCGGTCAAGCCCGCCCCATCCCACAAGTCCCCTCTCCCCTTCACGTTCCCTCTCCCCTCCGGGGAGAGGGTTAGGGTGAGGGGGTCCGGCGGCTGCCGAACTCTCACGTTCCCCGACATCCCCCTCACCCTGCCCTCTCCCCGGAGGGGAGAGGGAAACAGAGCGGAGAGGGACGAATGGCGCCGGTTTGCGCCGTGCCGACACGCCATGGTATTGGACGAGGTGTGACGATCTTGGGGGACAGGGGCATGCGGCTTCCCCGGCTGGGCGTGGCGTTCCGCATTCTCGCGGGCTTGACGGTGATCGCCGGCCTGACCGCCGCCACCGGGGTGGTGGCCGTCTCGCTCTTCTCGCGCTTCCATCAGGGGTTCGACCAGATCGCCACGGCCCGCGTGCCGGGCCTGATCAGCGCCTCGCAGCTGGCGCAGCAGAGCGGCACGCTGGCCGCCAACGCCCCGGCTCTGGTCGCGGTGCAGAGCCAGGCGGTGCGCGAGGCGGTGATGGCGCGGCTGGGCGATCAGATCGTGCTGCTGGAAGACCTGATGGCGCGCCTGCGCGCCCGCGGCATCGACGCCACCGACCTGGACGAGCTGGAGCGCCGCAAGAACGAGCTGGTGACGAACCTGCTGACGCTGAACGGCCAGGTGGAGCGGCAGCTGTCCCACACGGCGGAGACCGGCGGCCTCGTCAACCGCCTGATGCTGCTGGCCGAGCGCGTCCGCGCCGCTGAAGACGCTGCGGAGCAAAGCTCCGTCCCCGACCCGGACCTGCGCGCCCTCGACCACTGGACCGACGAGTCCTACCACGCCATCACCGTGATGCTGGCCGCCGCCCGCGCCGACCACGAGGCGCGGGTGGAGCGGCTGCGCGACGACTGCCGCGCATCCCTGGAGCGCGCCGCCGCCGAGGTCGCGGGCCTTCCCCCCGGCCTCGCCGCCGGGATCGAGCCGCTGTACCGCGAGCTTCAGGCGCTCGCCCTGGGGGAGCGCAACCTGTTCGCCAGCCGCCTGGACGAGATCGCGCTGAACCGCGCCATCAAGGGATCGCTGGCGCGCAACCAGAACGTCTCCGACCGGCTGGTCGCCGCCGTGTCCGACCATTTCCTGGCCGTGCAGCGCGACATCGCCCAGCGCTCCGCCGACTTCGAGCGCGCGATCCGCGACGGGCAGCGGGCGGTGGTGGCCCTGGCGCTGGTCTCCATCCTCGGCGCGCTGGGCATCTTCCTGTACATCCACCGCAACATCGTGCGGCGGCTGCGCGGCTTGCAGGAGGCGATGACCGCCTCGGCCTCGGGCCGGGCGGTGACCATCCCGACGCGGGGGATGGACGAGATCGCCGACATGGCCCGCGCGCTGCAATATTTCGTCGCCACCATCCGCGCCCGCGAGCGCGACCTGTCGGACGGCGAGCGCCGCCTGCGCGCCATCCTGGAGCAGAGCCCCGTCGGCGTGTCCATCGGCCGGGCCGACGGCACGGTGGCCTTCGCCAACGCCCGCGCGGCGGAGCTGGCCGGCCGCCCGCTGGACGCCTTCGTCGGCAGCCGCCACGCGCTGGCCCTGCCCGGCGCCACCGTGCAGCGCCGCACGGCCGGCGCGCGCCCGGCGGGCGAGCCCGGCCTCGTCATGCGCGACGTGGAGGTGGCGGTCGACCGGCCGGACGGCAGCCGCGTCTGGGCGCTCCAGACCCTTCAGCGCACGGAGTTCGAGGGCGAGCCGGCCATCCTCGCCTGGAGCTACGACATCACCGGCCGCAAGCGCGCCGAGGAGGACCTGCGCCACGCCAAGGAGCAGGCGGAGGTCGCCGCCCGCTCCAAGTCGGAATTCCTGGCGACCATGAGCCACGAGATCCGCACCCCCATGAACGGCGTCCTGGGCATGCTGGAGCTGATGGCCCTGACCCCGCTGGACACGGAGCAGACGCAGATCGTCACCACCGTGCGCGACAGCGCCACCGCCCTGCTGCGCATCATCGACGACATCCTGGACCTGTCGAAGATCGAGGCCGGCAAGCTCGACCTGGAGGAGATGGACCTCGACCCGCGCGACCTCGTGGAGGGCGTGGCCGACCTGCTGGCCCCGCAGGCCCACCAGAAGCGGCTGACGCTGGTCTGCGACCTCGACCGCGCGGTGCCCCCGGCGGTGCGCGGCGACCCCGGCCGGCTGCGCCAGATCCTGTTCAACCTCGCCGGCAACGCCATCAAGTTCACCGACGCCGGCCGCGTCGTCCTGCGCACCCGCGTGGAGTCCTCTCCCAAATCAGGCACCGCGCGCCTGCGCTTCGCGGTGGAGGACACCGGCATCGGCATCAGCGCAGAGGGGCAGTCCCGCCTGTTCCAGCCCTTCAGCCAGGCCGACAGCTCGACCACCCGGCGCTTCGGCGGCACGGGCCTGGGCCTCGCCATCTGCGCGCGTCTGGTGGAGATGATGGGCGGGCGCATCGGTGTCGATTCGGCTCCGGGGCGCGGCTCCACCTTCTGGTTCACCGTGGATCTGGTCACGGTGGACTTGGCGCCGGGCGCGCCGCGAGACGACACCGACCTGTCGGGCCTGTCCATCCTGGTGGCCGACCCCGACCCGGTGCAGCGCGCCGTGCTGACCCGCGCCCTGGAGGACAAGGACGCCGCCGTCGTCGAGGCCACCACGGCGGCGGAAGCGGCGGAGCTTCTGAGCCTCGCCGAAGCCGACCTGCTGGTGCTCTCCACCCCCTTGCCCGAGCATCACCCGGCCAACCACCCAGATAATGGCACACCCGACGCCCCGCCCCGCCTGCTGTCCGCCGGGGAGGTCCTGTCCCGCCTCGCCGCCGAGGCCGGCGCTCCCCCGCCCCCGACCCTGCATCTGGTAGACAGCCGCGAGCAGGCCGCCGACCGCCGCCCCGCCCCGGCCCTCTCGGAGTCCGGCGGAGATGAGCCCGCCCACGACCACCTGACCCGCCCGATCCGCCGCGACGCCCTGGTCCGCAAACTTGCCGTCCTCGCCGGCCGCACCGCGCCCACCGAGCCGCCCTGCGCCCCCTCCCGCCCCGACGACGTGGTGCTTTCCCTGCCCGGTCCGGCCCCGGCGCACCCACCGACTTCACCCGCGCCGATCCTGGTGGCCGAAGACCACCCGACCAACCAGCAGGTGATCCTGCGCCAGCTCCGCCAGCTCGGCTTCGAGGCCGACCTGACCGCCGACGGGCTGGAGGCCCTGACCGCGTGGCGGACCAAGCCCTACCGCCTGCTGATCACCGACTGCCACATGCCGCGCATGGACGGCTACGAGCTGTCGCGCCAAATCCGCACCGCCGAGGCCCAAGGCGCCGCGTCCTCCCCCAATGAGGCCCACCCCCGCACGACCATCATCGCCATGACCGCCAACGCGCTGGCCGGCGAGATGGAGCGCTGCACCGCCGCCGGCATGGATGACTACATTTCGAAGCCCGTGACCCTGAAGCAGCTGGAAACCGTCCTGAACCGCTGGCTGGCCGACAACTCCGCCGCCCCGGCCCCCGAATCAGGCGAAGCCCAGGCCTCCGGCCCGGCCCGCGTCCCCCTGGATCTCAATCACGTCCGCGCCACCTTCGGCACCCTCGACGCCTCGGCCTTCGAGATGCTGGACTATTTCCTGGAAACCACCCGCCCCCTGATCGACGAGGCTGCGACCGCCGTGGCGCAAGGCGACCTGCCCACCGCCCGCACCGCCGCCCACAGGCTGGCCGGCGCCTCCCGCACCGCCGGCGCCAACGAACTCGCCCACACGGCGTCCGCCCTGGAAATCGCGGCGGCGGAGGGAGACGGGGAAGCGGCGCCGCGGTGGGTTGAGGCGATGCGCGCCGCGCTTCCGGGGGTGGAGGGGGCTATCGAGAAATTGAAAACGGAAGAAATGATGCCGGGATCGCCCAACTGAACACAAATCGGTAGCGGCTCGGCACCTTCGAATTATAGATCGTGGATGATCACGGATCATGATCCGGGGTTTGTGTTTGAAGAAGACGCACATCTCATCGATGCACCCGTCATCCCCGCGAAGGTACATAAGCGCTGACCTAAGTCCCCTCGCCCGCCCCCGGCGGGAGAGGGAGGGGCCCACCGCGCAGCGGTGGGAGGGTGAGGGCAAGGTCTGCCCCAGAATCCTGCACCCGCTTTTCCTGAATTCTCGGCAAGACCTTGCCCTCACCCTCCCGCACCTTTGGCGCGGGCCCCTCCCTCTCCCATCGGGGATGGGCGAGGGGACTTCGAAATCGCCCCACCCCCGCTCCCCGCCTTGTCCCGCCGGGGGGCGTGGACTAGTCTCTCCGTCGTGAACGCGTTTACCAAACCATACGCCCTCGCAGCGCTCGGGTTGGCGGCGGGGCTTGGCGTGACGGCCGAGCCTTCGTCGCCGGTCGTGCTGGGCATCGCCGGCATCCTGGGGGCCGCCGGGTTCGGCGGGTTCTTCTGGAACGCCAAGGAAAACCGCCGCCGCGCCGACCGGCTGTCGGCGGAGATCGCGCGGCTGGAGGCTCTGCTGGCGGCCAGCCCGCACCCCTGGTGCGCGTGGAACGCGGACGGGGCGGCCTCGGCGGCGGCGGACTGCGCGGCGCTGCTCGGCGTGGCGCCGGACGGGGACCTGCCCGCCGCCTTCGGCCCGACCGACGCTCCCCGAGTCGCAGAGGCGGTGCGCCGGCTGCGGGCGAAGGGCGAGGGGTTCCGGCTGGAGGCCACGGCCCGCAGCGGGCGCCGCGTCCTGCTGACCGGGCGGCGGACGGGGGGCGCCCCAGAAGGAGATATCACAGAAGGCGGTATCCCGGAGGGCGGCATCCCGGGGGCCATCCAGCCGGCGGGCCACCAGGACGTGGTCTGGCTGGAGGACATCACCGACCGGTGCAGCGAGCGCGACGGGCTGGCCCGCGAGCGCCAGGGCGCCGAGTCGGCGCTGGCGGAGCTGCGGGCGGCGCTGGACGCCCTGCCCGTGCCGGTGTGGCTGCGCGGGGCCGACCTGCGGCTGAGCTGGTGCAACCGGGCCTACGCCCGCGCCGTGGACTCCGACCCCGCCGCCGTGCCGGCCGCGCAGGCGGAACTGGCCTCGACCGGCGCCGGCCGGGCGCTGGCCGAGCGGGCGCGGGCCGGCGGCGTGGCCCAGTCGGAGCGGATCACCGTGGTCATCGGCACCGAACGCCACCTGCTGGAGGTGACGGAGGCCCCGCTGCCCGCCCCGGACGGCCGGGGCACGCTGGTGATCGGCTACGCGCTCGACCTCACCGCGCTGGAGGAGGCGCGGGCGGAGCTGAAGCGCCACCTCGCCGCCCACGCGGAGGTGCTGGAGCGGCTGGGTGCCGCCATCGCCGTCTTCGGGCCGGACACGCGGCTGAGCTTCTTCAACCAGGCCTACGCCCGGCTGTGGGAGCTGGACGAAGCCTGGCTGCGCAGCCAGCCCAACCACGCCGAGATCCTGGAGGAGCTGCGCGCCCGCCGCCGCCTGCCGGAATACGCAGACTACCAGAGCTACAAGCGCGAACGGCTCAGCCGCTACACCCGCCTGCTGGAGCCAGTCGAGGAGCTGATGCACCTGCCGGACGGCACCACGCTGCGCAGCCTCGCCGCCCCGCACCCCATGGGCGGGCTGATGCTGATCATGGAGGACGTGACCAACACGCTGGCTCTGGAGTCCTCCTACAACACGCTGATGGCGGTCCAGCAGGAGACGCTGGACAACCTCGCGGAGGGCATCGCGGTGTTCGGCGGCGACGGGCGGCTGAAGCTGTCCAACCCCGCCTTCGCCCGCATCTGGGACCTGCACCACGACGACCTGCACGGCGAGCCCCACATCTCCGACCTGTTCGAGCGGATGCGGCCCTTCCTGGAGAACGGCGGCGACTGGGACAGCCTGAAGGACGAGATGATCGGCGCCACGCTGGAACGGGCCGTGCGGTCCGGCCGGCTGGAGCGGGCCGACGGCTCGGTCGTGGAGTTCGCCACGCTGCCGCTGCCCGACGGGGCGGTGCTGAACAGCTATCTGGACGTGACCGACGGCGCCCGGCTGGAGCAGGCGCTGCGCGCCTCCAACGCCGCGCTGGAGGCCGCCGACCAGCTGAAGAGCGAGTTCATCGCCAACGTCTCGCACCACCTGCGCACCCCGCTGAACGGCATCATCGGCTTCGCCGAGGTGCTGGCGAACCAGTATTTCGGGGAGCTGAACGCCCGCCAGATGGAATATGTGAAGGGCGTGCTGAGCGCGGGCGAGCGGCTGCTGGAACTGATCGACGACGTGGTGGACATGACCAGCCTGGGCGCCGGCGTCACAACGCTGGAGCGCGGCCCGGTGGACGTCGCCGACCTGCTGGAGACCGTAGCCGAGCTGACCCGCGAGTGGGCGCGGCGCGAGGGGCTGCGCATCGACCTGACCGCCCCGCACAGCCTGGGCGAGGTGGAGGGCGACGCCCGCCGGCTGAAACAGGCGCTGTTCACGCTGGTGGTCGGCGCCATCCGCCACCCGCCGCAGGACCGGCGCATCCTGCTGGCGGGGGAGCGGACCGCCGGCACGCTGGTCCTGACCGTCGGCAGCGGCGTCCCGCCGGGGGCGACCGCCCTGCCCTCCCGCTATGACCGCACCGACCCGCGCGGCGCCGCGGCGCTCGGCCTGTCGCTGGTCCGCAACGTGGTGGAGCTGCACGGCGGGCGGCTGGAGGTCGAGGAATGGTTCGGCGAAGGCACCCGCTTCCGCTGCCTGCTGCCGCTTCCGGCAACCCGTTCCGATCAGCCAGTCGCTTGATCAGCCCTGGCGGCGCCGGGCCTCCTGGACGGGCGGCTCCTCGATGCGGGGCTCCGCGAAGGGTGTGGCCTCCCGCCCGATGGGCGAGGCCGGGGCGTCCAGCGTGATCAGCCGCGCGCCGCGCTGGTAGGTGGCGTAGCGCCACAGCCACTGCATGGTCACCTGCATCCGTTTCTGAAAGCCGACCAGCAGGTACACGTGCACGATGGCCCACAGCACCCAGGCGAACCAGCCCTTCAGGTGCCGCCGGCCGAAGTCGAAGACCGCGGCGCTGCGCCCCACGATGGCCGTGTTGCCCCGGTTGTGGAAGCGGAAGGGCTGCATGGGCTGGCCGCGCAGCAGGTTGGCCTCCAGGTTGCTGCCCAGATGCTCGCCCTGCTGCTTGGCGACCTGGGCGAGGCCCGGCAGAGGCTTGCCGCCATTTCCAGCCAGGGGGCCAGCCAGCGCCGCCGTATCGCCCAGCGCGTAGACGTCCGGCACGCCCGGCACCGACATATCGGCGTTGACCGGGATGCGCCCGGCGCGGTCCGTCTCCACCCCCAGCCATTGTCCGGCGGGCGAGGCCTTCACCCCCGCGCCCCACACGATGGTCCCGGCCGGGATGAAGCGCCCGGCCACCGTCGCCCCCTCCGGCGTGATCGACTCCACGGCCTGCCCGGTCAGCACGACCACGCCCAGCTCCTCCAGCTTGCGGCGGGCGTAGTTGGCCAGATCCTCCGGAAAGGTCGGCAGGATGCGCGGCCCCGCCTCGACCAGCAGCACCTTGGCCGCGCGCGGGTCGATGCGGCGGAAATCCTTGGCCAGCGCGTGGCGGGCCAGCTCCGCGATGGCCCCGGCCATCTCCACCCCGGTCGGCCCGCCGCCGACGATGACGGAGGTCATCAGCGCCTTCTGCCGCGCCGGATCCTGGCACATCTCCGCCTGTTCGAAGCTCATCAGCAGGCGGGCGCGGATGCGGCGGGCGTTCTCGATGGTCTTCAGGCCGGGGGCGATCTCCGCCCAGTCGTCATGCCCGAAATAGCTGTAGGAGGACCCGGTCGCCAGCACCAGCCGGTCGTAGGGGACGAAGCTGCCGTCGGCCAGCATCACCGTCTTCCGCGCCCGGTCAATCCCCGTCACCTCCCCCATCACCACGTCGATGTTTGGATGGCGGCTGAGAATGCGGCGGATCGGCTCCGCGATGTCGGCCGGCGACAGGGCAGCGGTCGCCACCTGATAGAGCAGCGGAACGAACAGGTGATAATTGTGCCGGTCGATGACCGTGACGCGGATGTTGGTGCTTCCCAGCGCCCCCGCGCAGGCCAAACCGCCGAACCCGGCCCCCACGATCACGACATGGGGGCTTCCGTCCACGGGCGCCGGCGTTCGGTCGAGATGGGGCATGGGGCGGTCTCTCCGGTCGATCGGGTCACCGACAGAAAACCGCCGCGCCACCGTTCATGTTGCGGTGCATTGGACATAAGGGGCGTCGTCGTTGGGCTAGCGGAGCACCTTGACAGTATCGCTATTGATATCACATCTTTCGCGTCATGGCGAAGGTCGACGACATCCTGAAGCGCATGCGAACCGTTCCGCACGATGTCCCGTTCGACGATGTTGCGAAGGTGTGTGAGCATCACTTCGGCAAGCCAAGGCAACAGGGGACGAGCCACAGGGTGTACCGGATGCCATGGCCGGGCGATCCGCGCGTGAACATCCAGCGCGGGAAGGACGGAAAGGCCAAAGCCTATCAGGTCAAGCAGGTTCTCCAGGCCATCGACAAATTGCAGACCCCGGAACGGGAGGACGACGATGCCGAATAGCCACTACTCGTACCGCGTCACCTGGTCTCCCGAAGACAACGAACACGTCGCGACCTGCGTGGAGTTTCCCAGCCTGTCCTGGCTCGACGAGGATGAGGTCGAGGCTCTGCGCGGCATCCGGAACCTGGTGGCCGAAACCATCGCGGACATGCACGCCAACGGCGAACCCATTCCGGCGCCGTTGGCCGACCGTGAGTATTCGGGCAAATTCGTCGTCCGCACCACACCGGAAGTGCACCGCCGCCTGACCATCGAGGCCGCCGCGGCGAACGTCAGCCTGAACCGCTACGTCAATTCGAAGCTGGCGGTTTCCTGATCGTGCCGGCCCCGTAAACCCCACCTACCGCGGCAAGGTCACCGTCACCCGAAGGCCGCCCTCCGGCCGGTTGCTCAGCGCGATGTCGCCGCCGTGCCCGCGCACGATGGTCCGCGCGGTGGCGAGGCCCAGCCCCACGCCGCCCGTGTCGCGGGAGCGGGAGCGCTCCAGCCGGTAGAAGGGGGCGAAGACCTTCTCGAACTCGGATTCCGGGATGCCGGGGCCGTTGTCGTCGATCTCCACGCGCAGGTGCCCGTCCTCCGGCAGCAAGCGCACCGTGAAGGCGCCGCCGTAGGCGATCGCGTTGTCCATCAGGTTGGCGAAGGCCCGGCGCAGCGCCACCGGCCGCCCGTCGAGCGTGGCGTGCGCCGGCCCCTCGTAAGCTGCCGCGTGGCCGGCGTCCACGCGGTCGTCGCACAGGCTCTGCAGCAGGTCGGCGAGGTCCAGGGCCCCGCGCGGCTCGCGCTTGGCGTCGTCGCGGGCGAAGGCCAGCGTGGCGTTGATCATCGCCTCCATCTCGTCGAGGTCGGCCAGCATCTTGCGCTGCATCTCCGCGTCCTCGACCAGTTCGGCGCGCAGCCGCAGGCGGGTCAGGGGCGTGCGCAGGTCGTGGCTCATGGCGGCAACCATCTGCGTGCGGTCGGCGACGAAGCGGGCGAGCCGCGCCTGCATCCGGTTGAAGGCGCGGGTGGCGGCGCGCAGCTCGTGCGGGCCGGCCTCCGGCAGGGGCGGCGCCTCGCCGTCCACCCCCAGCCGCTCGGCCGCCTCGGCAAAGCGGGCGATGGGGGCGGTCAGCCGGCGCGAGGCCCACAGCGACACCAGCGCGATGGCCGCGACGATGCCCGCCATCCACAGCGCGAAGCGCAGCAGCCGGAACGGCCCCTCCAGCGGGTCGCCGCCGGTGAAGACCAGCCAGGACCCGTCGGACAGCTGCACCGACAGCCGCACGTCCCGCCCCCAGTGATGGTCCTCCATGGGGAAGGAGCCGGGCAGCGTCCGTTCGCGCTTCACCTCCACCACCACCGCGCGGGCCGGGTTGCCCAGCGCGTTGCGGATGGCGCGGCGCATGCGCTCGAAGGGGAAGCCCTCCCGGACATCGCCGAAGGCGGGCCGGTCGCGGTCCCATTCGACGCGCAGCACGGGGTCGTCGATGGCGCGGACCAGCCGCGCACGCTCGGGCGGCGGCGTGCTTTCGACCAGTTGAACGATGGCCGTGACGCGCTCGATCAGCACGCGGGGGCCGTGCACCGGCGGCCCTTCCGGCCGGTCGGTCAGGTAGACCAGCGCGCTGACCGCCTGCGTCAGCAGCAGCGCCAGCACCACCGTCAGCGCCATGCGCGCGGCGATGCTGTCGGGCAGCCAGCGCCGGGCCAGCAGCAACCGCCCCTTGCGCCGTTCCGTGTCCATCACGCCCCCACCACCGGCGGGGTGAAGAGATAGCCGCCGCCGCGCACCGTCTTGATGAGCGTCGGCTCGGCCGGATCCGGTTCGATCTTGCGGCGCAGGCGGCTGACCTGCACGTCGATGGAGCGGTCGAAGGGCACCGCCGACCGTCCGCGCGCGAGGTCCAGAAGCTGGTCACGGGTCAGCACCCGCTGTGGATGCTCCACGAAGGCCACCAGCAGGTCGTATTCCCCGGCGGAAAGCTGCACCAGCACCCCGTCGGGCGACCGCAGCTCCCGCTTGGCGAGGTCGAGCGTCCAGCCCTCAAAGCGCAGCAGCTTGCCCTCCCCGCCGCCGGGTGCCGGCGCGGTGGAGGCGCGGCGCAGCACCGCCTTGATGCGGGCCAGCAGCTCCCGCGGGCTGAAGGGCTTCGCCAGATAGTCGTCGGCGCCCATCTCCAGCCCGACGATGCGGTCGGTCTCGTCCCCCATGGCGGTCAGCATGATGACCGGCGTCTGCGCCGTGTCGCTTGAGGCCCGCAGGCGGCGGCACAGGCTGAGCCCGTCCTCCCCCGGCATCATGAGGTCCAGCACGATCAGATCGACGCGCGCCGTCTCCAGCGTGCGCAGCATCTCCGCCCCGTCCTTGGCCGCGGTGACGCGGAAGCCGTGCCGCGTCAGAAACTGCGCGAGGAGAGAGCGGATTTCGCGGTCGTCGTCGACGACGAGGAGATGGGGCGTGCGGTCCATGGACCCATGATCGGTCGGGCGCGCGCGTGGGTGAAGGGGAAATGTGTAACGCCGCGTTACGGCCGCGCCGGCTGTTACACAGCGTTACCAAAGGACGGGTCGCCGGACATCAACCGGCAAAGTTCGAGGCCCATCTTCAAGCCATCGGGAAGGCAGAAACCCCCTGGAAACAGGTCCCAAGGACAAGGAGCATCCCCATGAAACGCGCCCTGATGACCACCGCCGCGCTGGCTCTCGGCCTCGGCCTCGCCGCGCCGGTCTTCGCCCAGCAGCAGCCCGGTCCCGGCGCCGGTCCCGGCCCCAATGGCGGCCCCGATGGCGGCCGCATGTTCTCCCGCATGTGCGAGGACCAGGACGCCCACCTCGCCGGCATGCTGGCCTTCGCCGAGAAGAAGCTGAAGATCACCGACCAGCAGCGCCCGGCCTGGACCAGGTTCGCCGACAGCGCGCGTTCGGCGGAAAAACCGATGCAGGACCTCTGCGCCAAGTACAAGGACCAGCCGGCGCCCACCACCCTGCCGCAGCGGATGGAGCGGATGGAGGCCATGATGTCGGCCCGCCTGTCCCAGCTTCAGCAGGTGCGTCCGGCGCTGAACGACCTCTACGCCCAGCTCTCCCCCGACCAGCAGAAGACCGCCGACAGCCTGCTCAACCGCGGCGGCCGGGGCTTCGGTCCCCATGGCGGGCATCATGGCCCCATGGGCGGCGGCATGGGCGGCGGCATGAACCACCACGGGATGGGCGAGCGTGGGGAGGGCCCCCGCGGCGGCTGATTTCGTGCCTCCCGTCAGCCGCCTGCAAGATGGGCCGCCGGTTCCCACCGGCGGCCCGTTTTGTTTGTGCAGGTCGCCTAAAGGAACCCGCCCTCTTCCAATGCCGCCTTCATGCGGCCGATCGGCACGCGCCACGACTTGTTGTGCGGACTGAGGGGTTCCCACGCGCCGTCATTCTCGCCGACGACGCAGCCGTACCGCATGCCCTTCAGGTTGCCGAGCCGCCGGAAGAGCCAATTCACGTTCAGGTCCATCTGCAGTTCGCAGATTGCCGCCGCACCGGTGGCGTACACCACGTTGGTCAGACCGGCGCCGTGCGGACCGACGATGTGCGATGCCTCGGCGAAGCGTTGCACCTGTTCGGCGAGCGGCATCGCCTCGCATTCCAGAATGTCGTAGCGCGCCGATTGCAAAAGGTCGATCACCTCCTGCTCGTTGATCAGACGGCGGTGATCCGCGTTGCGACGGGCGACGTAAATCCGCCGCCACGGCTTCTCGCAATGCCCGACAGGCGCCAGGGCGTCGAACACGCCAAGCTGCTCCGGCCGGGGCGCCCGGCCGAAGTCTCCGACGTTCGGCACCAGAACCAGTTCGTCGACCTCGACGGTCTCGCTCGCCTCGACGGCCTGCAGCAGCATCGGCCGGCGCCGCGCCACGGCCTGCATGAGATCCCACTGGAACTGGTGCCCCAGCGGCGGAACAAGAAAGACATCGTCGAAATGCGCCGCCGGCAGGACGGACAGGCGCGACGCGACGTCGATGTTCCAATGATAGTAGTTCGAGGCGCCGCCCGGTGCCAGCAGGTGCACCGCCCGGCGCGGCAAGCGGGTGTGCTTGCCCATGGACACCGTGAAGGTGCCCGCGTTGGCATCCAGGCTTATGCCATGCTCGGCCAGATCGATGAATTGGATCGTCTCGTCCAACAGGCACAGGCGCATGCCGCCGGTGGCATCGTCGCGCACCCTCGCCATGACGATGCCGGAGGATGAATGGACGAGGGCGTTCCGCAACCGGTACAGCGTCACAGGGGCGGAGCGGTATTCCGTTTCGCACCACGCCCCCCGGTTCGGCCGTTCGAACATGCGGCGGTTCGCGAGATCGGTGTCGCCGAACGCCAGGGGCGCCACGGCGACGTTGCGCCCCGGCAGCAGATCGACGGACTCGACCACAGGGTTTCCGACGTCGTCGGTCAGGCCCCGCGCTTCCAGTTCGGCAAGCGACAGATGCGCCGGAATGCTCACCCTATTATCGCCTCTTTCCAATCAACAGCGACCAAGCCGGCCGACAGCGACCAAGCCGGCGCCGCGGACCAGCCCCGGTCGGGCCACCGTGGCGCTTCGCCCCTTATTCCGCTCCCGGAACGCCCTTCGAGGTGGAGTATTCGAAGTGCAGCGCCTCGCCCGGATGGACCAGCGGGTGGATGGCGTGGGCGGCCTGCGCGGCCTCGGAGAAGCCGCAGAGGATCAGCTTCAGCTTGCCCGGATAGGTCGCGATGTCGCCGATGGCGTAGACGCCGGGCGCGCTGGTGGCGCAGCCGGGCAGGGTCACGCCGATGTGGCTGCGTTCCAGGTTCAGGCCCCAGTCGGCGATGGGACCCAGGTTCATCGACAGGCCGAAGAAGGCCAGCAGCGCGTCGGCCGGCAGGTCCTTCTCCCCGCCGTCGAGATCGGCGACGCGCACGGCGCTGAGCTGGCCGTTCTCGCCCACGAGGCCGGAGAGCTGGTAGGGCACCACCATCTCGATCTTGCCCTCGCGGGCCAGCACGTCCATGCGGGCCACGCTTTCCGGGGCGGCGCGGAACTTCGGCCGGCGGTGGACGACGTAGACCTTCTCCGCCACGTCGGCCAGCGACAGCGTCCAGTCCACCGCCGAATCGCCGCCGCCCGCGATCACCACGCGCTTGCCGGCGAAGTCCTGCTTGCGGCGGACCATGTAGAAGACCGACGTGCCCTCGAACCGCTCCAGCCCGTCCAGCGGCGGGCGGTTCGGCCCGAAGGCGCCGCAGCCGGCGGCGATGATGACCGCCTGCGTGTCGATCTTCGTGCCGATGCTCGTCTCGACCAGCCAGCGGCCCTCGTCCGTGCGGGTCAGCTTTTCGACCTGCTGGCCCAGATGGTAGGTCGGCGCGAAGGGGGCGGCCTGCTCCGCCAGCCTGTCGATCAGGTCGGCGGCCTCGATGGCCGGGTGGGCCGGGATGTCGTAGATCGGCTTTTCCGGGTAGAGCGCCGTGCACTGCCCGCCGACCATGTCCAGCGCGTCCACGACGTGGCACTTCATCTTCAGCATGCCGCATTCGAACACGGCGAACAGGCCAACGGGGCCGGCCCCGACGATGACGACATCGGTGCGATGGACGGTCTGCGACATGGAGCCACTACCCTTTGCAGGACTTTCGATGGAAACGGCGCGGCGTGCCCGCGAATCGTGCATTCAATGGAGCGCTTCCGCCCCCGCGGTCAAGCCCGTCGAGCCGGCCATGCGCCTTCGGGAGGGGAGAAAGGCGCAAGAAGACGTAATTTGTATAAAATTGTTAATTAGAGGCGCGTCATACTGCGGTAGAATTTTCGCCGAACGGCCCGCCGGAGCTGCCCGCCATGAAGGAACTTCGCTGCCTCGTGTTCACCGACCAGGAAGTGGTCAAGGCGGTGCTGGACCGGCGCCGCCGCATGCGCGAGCCGCTGCCCAGCGGCACGGTCGGCAAGGTCACCTACCGCACGGCCCAGGGCGTGGAGACGCGAATCCAGGTCACCGGGGACGAGGGCGACGACCGCAGCATGGTCCTGCACGAGGCGGAGGTGGCGGCGGCCCTGGTCGCCTATTGCATGAGCCGCAAGGTTCCGCTGCCGGTCGATTCCGACAAGATGCTGCATCTGATCAACGACAGCCTGACGCTGATGATCACCATGAACTTCAAGAAGGCGCCGCGCCTCGTGGTGGACAAGCCGGACGGCGCGGAGACCGGCACGCGGCACTGATCCGCCCCCTTTCCACCACCGCTTCCATCGCCGCTTCCGTCACCGCCGTGACCTCGGCCGGCAGCCCGCCTTTCCGGCTTGCGGGCGATGCCGCCGTTCCCCCACAATCCGGCGCCATGACACCACCAATCACCACCGTCCACACCATCCCCTTGCCCGACGAGGCCGCAACCGCCGCTCTCGCGCACCGGCTGGCGTCCGCGCTGAAGCCCGGCGACCTCGTGGCGCTGCGCGGGGATCTCGGCGCCGGGAAGACGGCGCTGTCCCGCGCCCTGATCCGCGCCGTGACGGAGGAGGAGGCGGAGGTGCCCTCCCCCACCTTCACGCTGGTGCAGACCTACGAGACGGCCATCGGCCCCGTCTGGCATTTCGACCTCTACCGCCTGTCCGGCCCCGACGAGGTGACGGAACTCGGATGGGACGAAGCGCGGGCGGAGGCCGTTCTGCTGGTGGAATGGCCGGACCGGCTGGGTCCGCTGCTGCCGGCCGACCGCCTGGACCTGACCCTGACTTTCACCGGCCCGACCAGCCGCCAGGCGCAACTGGTCGGCCACGGCGCCTGGAGCCAGCGCCTGTCCACGCTCGACCTGTCCACCCTCGACCTGTCCAAACGGGAGCAGCCGTGAGCGACCGTTCCGACGCCATCGCCACCTTCCTCGCCCGCCATGGGCTGGGAGCGGCCAAGCGCCAGCCGCTGGCCGGCGACGCCTCCGCGCGCCGGTACGAGCGTGTGGAAAAGCCCGAGGGCGGCACGGTCATCCTGGTGGACACACCGGCCCCGGCCGAGGATCTGGTCCCCTTCATCGCCATCGGCGACAGCTTGGGCCGCCTCGGCTTCTCCGTCCCCGACATCCTGGCGGCGGAGGTGGAGGCCGGTCTCGCCCTTCAGGAGGATTTCGGCGACGACACCCTGTCGCGCCTGCTGGCGGCCGGGGAGGACCAGCGCGCCCTTTATGAGCTGGCGACCGATGTCCTGATCGCGCTGCACCGCCGCTTCCCCGTGGAGGAGGCGCAGCGCCTCGGCCTGCCCGTCTACGACGCCGCCCTGTTCGCGCAGCAGGTCGCCCTGTTCGCGGAGGTCTATGTCCCCGCCGCGACCGGAAAGCTCCTGTCCGATAAGGCTCTTTCCGACCTCGAAACGGCCTGGGCCGCCGTCATCCCCGGCGCCTGCGCGGGGCCGCAATCGCTGCTTCTGCGCGACTATCATGTGGACAACGTGATGCGGCTGCCCCGGCCCGGCATCCGGGCGGCGGGCCTCATCGACTACCAGAGCGCCGGGCTCGGCCCCGTCGCCTACGATCTGGTGTCGCTGCTGGAGGACGCGCGGCGCGACGTGCCCGCCGATCTGGCGGCAAGCCTGCTCGACCGCTACACCGCCGCCTTCCCCGGCCTGGACGTGGAGGCCTTCCGCCGGTCCTACGCCGTGCTGGGCGCGGTGCGGCACGCGCGCATCGTCGCGATCTTCGTGCGGCTGGCGGTGCAGCAGCGCCGCCGCGGCTACCTCGTCCACCTGCCGCGTGTCTGGCGGCTTCTGGAAGGGCAGCTCGCCAAGCCCGAGCTTGCCCCCGTCGCCGACTGGTTCGCCCATCATCTGCCGCCGGGAACCCGCGCGGACTTCGTCGTTCCGGAGCCGGATTGATTATGCCGTCTGATTTTATGCCTGAAAATGCGATGGTGATGGCCGCCGGCCTCGGCCTGCGCATGCGTCCGCTGACGCTGGAGCGCCCGAAGCCGCTGATCCCCGTGCTGGGCAAGCCGATGCTCGACCATGCCCTCGACCGGCTGGAGGAGGCCGGCGTCCGCTCCGCCGTGGTCAACAGCCATTACAAGGGCGACATGATCGCGGCGCATCTGAAGGCCCGCAGCAAGCCCGCCATCGCCCTGTCGCCGGAAGACGTACTGCTGGAAACCGGCGGCGGCGTGAAGAAGGCGCTGCCCCTGCTGGGCGCGGACCCCATCTTCGTGGTCAACGCCGACATCCTGTGGCTGGACGGCCCGTCCCCGGCGCTGGCCCGGCTGGCCCGCCACTGGAACCCGGAGGAGATGGACGCGCTGCTCCTGCTCATGGCGACGACCAAGGCCGTGGGCTACGACGGGCGCGGCGATTACCACATGGACCCGCTGGGCCGGCTGACCCGCCGCGCGGAGATGGAGATCGCCCCCTTCGTCTACGCCGGCGTCCAGATCGTGAAGCCGGAGCTGTTCGCCGCCGACACGCCCGACGGCGCCTTCTCCACCAATCTGATCTGGAACCGCGCGCAGGAGGCCGGGCGCCTCTTCGGCCTGAACCACGACGGCCTGTGGTTCCACATCGGCACCCCCGACGCCCTGACGGAGGCGGAGGAGATGCTGTCCATGAGCGACGTGTCCGTGGTCACCACCTGACATGGCAAGCATGAGCGGACCGGAACCAAAGGTCTTCACGATCCCCTTCGGCGTGTCCTTCGTGGACACGCTGGCGGCCGGCATCGTGGAGCGGGTGGGCGACGACCCGCTGGCGCTGGCCGGCGTGACCGTCCTGCTGCCCACCCGCCGGTCCTGCCTGTCGCTGCGCGATGCCTTCCTGCGCCGGTCCGGCGGGCGGCCGATGCTGTTGCCGCGCATGAGGCCGCTGGGCGAGCTGGACACCGACGCGCTGAGCCTGACCTCGCAGGAGTTGCCCGGCGTCCCGCTGGAGCTGCCGGAACCCATCGGCGGGCTGAAGCGCCAGCTGAAGCTCGCCACGCTGATCCTGCGTACGCCGATGTCGGCCACCACCACCCAGGCGGTCCGGCTGGGCGGCGACCTCGGCCGGCTGATCGACGCGGTTTGGACGGAGGGCGTGGCCTTCGACAAGCTCGGCTCCCTGGTGCCGGAGGATTACGCCCAGCACTGGCAGGTGACGCTGGAGTTCCTGCGGATCGTCACGGAGCACTGGCCCGCCATCCTCGACGAGGGGAAGGAGGTCGATCCGGCCAACCTCCGCAACATCGTGCTGAAGACGCAAGCCGACCTGTGGCGCGCCGAGCCGCCGCAAGGGCTGGTCATCGCCGCCGGCTCCACCGGCTCCATCCCCGCGTCCGCCGACCTGCTGGCCGTGGTGGCGCGGCTGCCGCAGGGCGCCGTCGTTCTGCCCGGCCTGGACCAGGACGCCGACGAGGCGAGCTGGGACGCCATCCGCCGCGACGAATCGCACCCGCAGCACGGGCTGGCCCATCTGCTGGACCGGCTGGGCACCACGCGCGAATCGGTTCGGGGCTGGAACAATGCCGAGGAACCGCGCGCGGCCCGCGCCCGCCTGATCGCGGAGGCCATGCGCCCCGCCGCCACGACCGAAAGCTGGCGGGAGCTGGACGGGCTGGACGAGCGCGCGCTCGCCAACCTCACCCGCATCGACGCGCCGACGTCGGAGGAAGAAGCGTCGGTCATCGCCCTGCTGATGCGCCACGCGCTGGAGACTCCGGAGAAGCGCGCGGCGCTCGTGACGCCCGACCGAAACCTCGCACGCCGGGTCGCCATGGCGCTGTCGCGCTGGGACATCACGGTGAACGACTCGGCGGGCCAGCCGCTCGTCCACACCGCCGTCGGCACCTACCTGCGCCTGACCGCCGAACTCGCCGCCAGCCGCGCGCACCCGTTGGCTCTGCTGGCGCTCGCCAAGCATCCGCTGGCCAGCGGCGGGCGCGACCCCGCCGACTTCCGCAGCGCCGCCCGCGCGCTGGAACGCACCGTCCTGCGCGGCCCCCGCCCGGCGGAGGGCTTCGGCGGCCTGATCAACGCCCTGAAGGCCACCGAGCGTTTCGAGCACGAGGAGCAGCGGGCGATCCTGCTGGACTGGCTGCAAGACCTCGCCCAGCTCGCCGCCCCCTTCATGGAGGTGCTGTTCAGCGAGGCCCCCATCGGCGATCTGGTCCGCGCCCACATCGCTTTCGCGGAAAAGCTGGCCGCCCGCCGGGACGCCCCCGGAGAGAAGTTCCTCTGGCTTCAGGAGGACGGTGAAGGGGCCGCGGGCTTCGTTCACGAACTCCTGGAGGCCGCCGACGGCTTCCCGGCGGTTCCGGGCACCGATTACCCGGCCCTGCTCGACGCGCTGATGGCCATGCGCCCCGTGTACCCCCGGTACGGTGTGCACCCGCGCCTGTCGATCCTCGGCCCCATGGAGGCCCGCCTCCAGCATTTCGACCTGATGATCCTCGGCGGGCTGAACGAGGGCACGTGGCCGCCCGACCCCGCCGCCGATCCCTGGATGTCGCGCCCCATGCGCCGCGACTTCGGCCTGCCCAGCCCGGAACGCATGGTTGGTCTGTCCGCCCACGACTTCACCCATGCCTGCGGCGCCCCGCAGGTGGTGCTGACCCGTGCGGAGCGCGTGGACGGCACGCCGACCGTGCCGTCGCGCTGGCTGCTGCGCCTGGAAACGGTGCTGCGCGCGTTGGGGCTGGACGGCCGCATCGACCTTGCGGGCGAACCCTGGCTCGCCTGGGCGCACGGGCTGGACGAGCCCGACGCCGTGCGGCCCGTTTCGCCCCCGGAACCACGCCCGCCGGTCGCCGCCCGCCCGCGCAAGCTGTCGGTCACCAAGATCGAGCGCTGGATGCGCGACCCCTACGCCATCTACGCGGAGCATGTGCTGCGCCTGCGCAAGCTGGACCCCATCGCCGCCGATCCGGGGGCGGCCGACCGCGGCCAGTTCATCCACGCGGCCCTCGACGCCTTCGTGCGCGAGTATCCCGGCCCACTGCCCGGCGATGCCCTGCACCGCCTGCTGGAGCTTGGCCGCGAGTCCTTCGGCCCGCTGCTGCACAGCCACCCCGACGTCTGGGCCTTCTGGTGGCCGCGCTTCGAGCGCATCGCGGAGTGGTTCATCGGTCTGGAGCGCGACCGCCGCCTGACGGTGAAGCCGCTCGCGACCGAGGTTTCCGGCGAACTGGCCCTGACTGGCCCCGCCGGCCCCTTCCTGCTGACCGCCAAGGCCGACCGCATCGACTCGTCCGGCGAGGGGCTGATCCTGATCGACTACAAGACCGGCACCCCGCCCTCGACCCGCGAGATCGAGTTGGGCTTCGCCCCGCAGCTTCCCCTGGAAGCCGCGATCGCGGAGGCCGGCGGCTTCGGCGGCGTGGTAGCGGGTAAGGTCGCGGAGCTGGCCTTCTGGCGCCTGTCCGGCGGCGACCCGGCCGGCGAGGAGAAGCCCGTGAAGGGCGACCCGGCGACGCTCGCCGCCGACGCCCGCGCCGGCCTTGAGGAGCTGATCCGCCACTTCGACGACCCCGACACCCCCTACCGCTCCTGCCCCCGCCCCGCCATGGCCCCGCGCTACACCGACTACGCCCACTTGGCCCGCGTCCAGGAATGGTCGGCCGGTGGGGAAGGAGGTGAGGGATGAGCCGCGTTTGCCCCCTCCCTCCCACGCTGGCGCGTGGGTCCCTCCCTCCCCCGCCATTGGCGGTGGAGGGGAACAGGCCCCCTCTCCCGCGAAGCGGGGGAGGGTTGGGGAGGGGGCTCGTCGCCCGCACCTCCCCCGGAGCGACCGGCCCATGACCCAGCTCGACTTCCCCATCCGCGACCTGCCGCTCGACCCCAACGTCAAGCAGCGCCAAGCGTCCGACCCGCTGTCCTCCGTGTGGGTCGGCGCGTCGGCCGGGTCCGGCAAGACGAAGGTGCTGACCGACCGGGTGCTGCGGCTGATGCTGGCCGGAACGCCGCCGGCGCGCATCCTCTGCCTGACCTTCACCAAGGCGGCGGCGGCGGAGATGTCCATCCGCATCAACCGCACGCTGGGCATCTGGGCGACCCTGCCCGACGACGGGCTGGAGGACCGCCTCTTCGACCTCTGCGGCGAGCGTCCGACCGCCGAGACGCGCACCGCCGCCCGCCGCCTGTTCGCGCAGGTGGTGGACTGTCCGGGCGGCATGAAAATCCAGACGATCCACGCCTTCTGCCAGTCGTTGCTGCGCCGCTTCCCCCTGGAAGCCGGCCTCGCCCCGCATTTCGAGGTGATGGACGAGCGCACCGCCGCCGGCCTGCTGACCGAGGCGCGGGACGAGGTGCTGCACGCCGGCCGCGCCGCGCCGGACACACCGCTCGGCAAGGCGATGGCCCGCCTGACCGCCGACCTGAACGCGGAGGAGTTCGCGGACATCCTCGCCGAACTCGCCAGCGAGCGCGGTCGCATCCAGCGCATTTTCGAGCGGTTCAAGGGGCTCGACGGGGCCATCGACGAGGTTCACCGCACGCTGGGCGTCGAGCCGGGCGTAACCGAAGCCTCCATCCTGCACGAGGCCTGTTCGGACGAGGCTCTGGACGTGCCGACCCTGCGGGAGGCCTGCCGGGCGCTCGCTGGCGGCACCAAGACAGACGAGGAGCGCGGCATCGGCATCCAGCAGTGGCTGGACGCCGCTGAAAGCCGCGTGCGCGCCTTCCAGGCCTACATGCGCCTGTTCCTGACGGCCGAGGGCAGCCCGCGCAAGACGCTGATCACCAAGAAGCCGGCAACCGCCTACCCCGCCGCCGTCACGGCGCTGGAGCGTGAGGCGGAACGGCTCGTTTCGCTGATGAAACGGGTGAAGTCGGCCGGCGTCGCCGCCTCCACCACCGCCCTGCTGACGCTCGCCGAGGCGCTTCTGCACGCCTACGAGGCGAAGAAGAAGGCCAAGGCGCTGCTGGATTACGACGACCTGATCCTGTCGGCCAACGCGCTGCTGCGCGGCAAGGACGGGGTTCCCGCCGTGCCCTGGGTGCTGTTCAAGCTGGACGGCGGGCTGGACCACATCCTGATCGACGAGGCGCAGGACACCAACCCGGAGCAGTGGCAGGTCGTCGGCTCCATCGCGGAGGAATTCTTCGCCGGCCTCAGCGCCCGCGACGGCGGGGAGAGCACCCGCACCGTCTTCGCCGTGGGCGACGAGAAGCAGTCGATCTTCAGCTTCCAGCGCGCCGACCCCGCCGAGTTCGCGCGCATGCGCCGCCATTTCCAGACCCGCGCCGAGGCCGCCGAGCGGACGTGGCAGGCGGTTGACCTGGACATCTCCTTCCGCTCCACCGCCACGGTGCTCCAGGCCGTGGACGCGGTGTTCCGGCTGGACACGGCCAGGGATGGTGTCGCTTCCGAAACGAGCCCCGTCATCCGCCACCGCGCCTTCCGGCGCGGCCACGCGGGCTTGGTCGAGCTGTGGCCGCCGGTGAAGCCTGCGGAGGTCGAGGACCCGCCCGCCTGGGCGCCGCCGGTGGAGCGCGAGGCCGCCGATTCGCCCTCGGCGCGCCTCGCCGCCGTCATCGCCGACACGATCCGCGACTGGACGGAGCGGGGCGAGACGCTGGAATCGCGCGGGCGGCCGATCCAACCCGGCGATGTGATGGTGCTGGTCCGCCGCCGCACCAGCTTCGTCACCGAACTGGTCCGCGCGCTGAAGGACCGCGCCGTGCCCGTGGCCGGCGTCGACCGCATGGTGCTGACCGAACAGCTGGCGGTCATGGACCTGATGGCGCTGGCCGAATTCCTGCTGCTGCCGGAAGACGACCTGACGCTCGCCACCGTCCTGAAAGGCCCGCTGATCGGCCTGTCGGAGGAGGCGCTGTTCCATCTCGCCCACGGGCGGCGCGGCACGCTGTGGAAGGCGCTGGTTGCGAAGGCGGAACAGGACCCGGCCTACCGCCCGGCCCGCCGCTACCTGGGCGACCAGCTGGCCCGCACCGACTTCCTGGCGCCTTACGAGCTGTTCGCCGGCCTGCTCGCCGCCCCCTGCCCGGCCGACGACCGGTCGGGCCGCCGCGCCATCCTGAAGCGGCTCGGCCCCGACGCGCAGGACCCCCTGGACGAGTTCCTGGCCGTTTGTCTGGCGTTCGAAAAGACCGAGCCGCCGTCCCTGCAGAACTTCCTCGCCTGGCTCGCCGCCAGCGACGCGGAGATCAAGCGCGAGCTGGAACAGGGCGGCGGGCGCGTCCGCATCATGACGGTGCACGGCTCCAAGGGCTTGCAGGCGCCCATCGTCTTCCTGCCCGACACGCTGGGCACCCCGGCGCAGAGCCCGCCGATCCTGTGGCCGGACGAGGGCTGCGAGATCCCCCTGTTCGCCGCGCGCCGCACCCAGGAGGACGCGCTGTGCGCCGACGCGCGCGCCCGCGCCAACCGCCGCCGCGACCAGGAATACCGCCGCCTTCTCTACGTCGCGCTGACCCGCGCCGAGGACCGGCTCTACGTCTGCGGCTACCAGGGCAAGCGGGAGCCGTCGGACAGCTGCTGGTACAAGCTGATCGAGGCCGCGATGGGGGAGATCGGCGTCCAGCACGCCTTCGACTTCTCCACGCTGTGCCCGACCGACGGCTGGACCGGCGACGGCTGGCGCCTGCACGACCCGCAGACCGCCGCGGCCAAGCCGGACGGCGCCGGGGCCGGCCGCGTCCTGGCCGCCCACGCGCCGGAGCCCTGGCTGACCGCCCGAGCCCCGGAGGAGCCGGAACCCTCCCGCCCCCTCACCCCCTCCCGCCCCGATGGGGACGAGCCGGCGGTGCGCTCCCCCCTCGGCGAGGATGACGGGGCGCGCTTCAAGCGCGGGCTGCTCGTCCACCGGCTGATGCAGACCCTGCCCGACCTGCCGCCGGACGCGCGGGAGGCCGCCTGCCGCCGCTTCCTCGCCCGCCCGGCGCACGATCTGCCCTTGGAACGGCAGGACGAAATCGCTTCCGAAACGATGGCCGTGGTGAACAACCCGGACTTCGCCCATCTGTTCGGCCCCAACTCCCGCGCGGAGGTTCCGGTGGTCGGCGTGGTGGCCGGCCGCGCCCTGTCCGGCCAGATCGACCGGCTGGTGGTGGAGGGCGACACGGTGTGGATCGTCGACTACAAGACCAACCGCCCGCCGCCCCGCCGGGTGGAGGAGGTTCCGACCGTCTACCGCCGCCAGATGGCCGCCTATCGCGGCGCGATGACCGCCGTTTATCCGGGCAAGCGGGTGCGCTGCGTCCTGCTGTGGACCGACGGGCCGTTCCTGATGGAGCTTCCCGCGGAACTTTTGGACCTGTCGTAACGTTCTACGAACCTGATCCCGGTCCGAATCCATATCTGGATTTGGGCCGGGGGTCCGGGTTGACGGGACCGCAATGCGGCCCGGCTTGACCGGCGTGGGGGGTCGGTCATACATTTTGGCGAATTCCACCGATAGGCAGAGGACCGCCGCCGGCTGGACATGACACACGGCGGCACCCCTGAACCCAGGCAAGAGGTCACATGAGCAACCCCATCAAGGTCACCGACGACAGCTTCGAGCAGGACGTCCTGAAGGCTGACGGTCCGGTCCTGGTCGATTTCTGGGCGGAGTGGTGCGGCCCCTGCAAGATGATCGCTCCGGCGCTCGACGACCTCGCCAAGGAATACGGCGGCAAGGTGACGGTCGCGAAGCTGAACATCGACGACAACCCCGGCACCCCGACCAAGTACGGCGTGCGCGGCATCCCGACGCTGATGATCTTCAAGGGTGGCCAGGTCGCCGCCACGAAGATCGGCGCCCTGCCGAAGACCGCGCTGTACAGCTGGGTCGACTCGTCGATCTGACCCCAGCCGCACCGGTTTCCCGAAAAGCCCCGCCCCCGGCGGGGCTTTTTGCTTTCCATCGCGAGCCCGGCCCTTGCGGCGGCGACGCGCTGCCCGCAGACTGCAAGGCCATGGCCTACCGTCTGCCGCCGCTCAACACCCTCCGCCTGTTCGAGGCCGCCGGCCGCCACCTCAGCTTCAAGGCGGCGGCGGAAGAGCTGCACCTGACCCCAAGCGCCGTCAGCCATGGCATCCAGACGCTGGAGGAGTGGCTGGGCGTGCCGCTGTTCCTGCGCGGCAACCGCAGCCTGTCGCTGACCCCGGCGGGCCAGGCCTACCTGCCGCGCGTGCGCGACGCGCTGCACGGGCTGGCGCTGGCGACCGAAAGCGTGCCGGGCCGAACGCCCAGCGGACGCCTGTCGGTCAGCGCGGCGCCGACCTTCGCGCTGCGCTGGCTGATCCCCCGCCTGCCCGCCTTCCGGGAGCGGCACCCGACCATCACCGTCAGCCTCGACACCTCCCACCGCGTGGTGGAGTTCCCGCGCGACGGCATCGATGTGGGCATCCGCATCGGCCGGGGTCCCTGGCCGGGGCTGGCTGCTATGAAGCTGCTGGAGGAGGACTTGGTTCCCGTGGCCGCCCCCGCGCTGGCCGCGCGGATCACCTCCCCCGCCGACCTCGCCGGCATGCCGCTGCTGCACGTCGCCGACGTGACGGAGGACTGGACCGCCTGGGCCGAGTCCGCCGGCCTGCCGCCGTCGGCCGTGGCCGGCGGGTTGCGCTTCGACGCCATCCACATGGCGATGGACGCGGCGGTGCGCGGCCTGGGCGTCGCCATCGGCCGGCGCCCGACCGTCGATCCGGAGCTGGAGGCCGGCACGCTGGTCGAGGTGGCGGCGCCGCGCCTGCGCGCCCGCGGCGCCTGGTGGCTGGTAACCTCCCGCGACAGCCTCCGCCGGCCGGAGGTCGCGGCCTTCCGCGCCTGGATGCGCGCGGAGTTCACGCAGAAGCGATAGGCAAAGCCCTCCGGGTGAAATCCCCTCACCCGACCGTGAGGAGGTCTCGTTTGCCGGCTCCCCGGCGGCGGCGGATGCTGGCATCCGGTCCACCCCGCCGCCGGAGGCGATCCCATGGCCGTTCAGATCCTTCCCCGCTTCCTTCCCCGCCTGCTCGTCACGCGACCGCTCCTCGCCTGGTTCGCCCAGCTGTGGCGGCAACGCCGCGAGCGCGCCGAGCTGCTGTCCCTCACCGACCACGAGCTGCGGGACATCGGCATCACCCGCTACGACGCGCTGGCGGAGGCGCAGAAACCCTTCTGGAAGCGTTAAAGTTCCTGCGGAACCGTAAGGATAACGGTGGTGCCGACGCCGGGGGCGCTGTCGACCTGCATGCGGCCGCCCAGCGGGCCGGTCACCGTGTTGAAGGCGATGGTCAGCCCCAGCCCCTTGTGCCCACGCCCGCGCGCCGTGGTGTAGAAGGCGTCGGTCAGCTTGGGCAGAGCGTCTTCCGGGATGCCGACGCCGCGGTCGCGGATGGTCAGGCGCCAGGCCGGCTTGCCGTCCAGGGCATCGGGCTCGATCTCCACCTCCACGAGGTTTCCCCCGGCGCCTTCCGGAAAAGTCCCCTTGGGGTAGGCGTGCGCCGCCGCGTTGGAGAACAGCTGGCAGAGCGCCCGTTCCAGATGGGTGCGGTAACCGACCCAGGGGCAGGGTCCGTCCACCGTGGTCCGGATCAGGATGGGTGCGTCCGGCCGTTCCATGGCGAAAAGGGCCGCGGCCTGTTCGGTTACCCCCTGGATGTCCAGTGTTTCCAGCGGTTCGGCGTGGTGGCAGGCGGCGATGGCGGTGAAGGCCTGGACCAGCCGCACCGCCCGGTCGAGGTTGGACACGAGGAGCGCCGCCGAGTCCTTCAGCGACGGCGCCCGTGATTCGGCCAGTTCCTGCACATGGCTGGCGGCGGTGACGCAGATGCCGAGCGGCGTGTTCATCTCGTGCGCCAGCCCGGTGACCGCCTGGGTGATGGCGCGGTGGCGGGCCAGTTCGGCCTCCGCCGCGCGGGTCCGGCGCTCCAGATCCTCGCGCACCACCCGCTCCGACACGTCGCGGATCTTGCGGCTGAGTTCGCGCAGCAGCTTGGTCATCAGGCTGGGGGCCTGGGCCATCACCTCCATGAAGGACTCGCGCTCCAGTTCGAACACGCGCACCTTCGTGGCGGCGATCACGGTGGCGGAGCGCAGGCCACCGTCGATCAGCGCCATCTCGCCGAAGCATTCGCCGGTCAGGCGGAAGCCGACCTCCACCAGATTGCCCACCGCGTCGGCGCGCACCACCCGCACCGTGCCTTCCAGCAGGACGTAGAGCGCGTCGGCGTCGTCGCCCTCGCGCATCAGCACGGTGCCGGCCGGCAGTTGCAGCAGGCGGCCGCGCGCGGCGACGGCGTCCCGCTCGTCGGGCGTGAAGGACTCGAACAGGGCGACCCCGTCGAGGACGCCAGCCGGGCTGGACATGGGAAGGCTGGACGGGGGAAGGCTGGACATGGGAAGAACCGCTCCCAGGGGTTGAGAGCGTCACCATACCCCATCCGCACACCGCTCAGCGAGACGCGATGTGCTGCGCCGGGTTACGAAGAGGCGCCGGACTCAACCGGCAGGAATTCCCGCCGGATGTGGTCGAGCAGGCCAAGCGCCCCGGCCTCGCAGAGATCCAGCACCTCGGTGAAGTGCAGCGACTCGCCGTAATAGGGGTCCGGCACCTCGCGGGTCGGCGCGTCGGGGGCGTGGTCCAGGAACAGCGCGACGGTCGCGGCGCCGTCCGGCAGTGCCATGCGGCGCAGCTGCGTCAGGTGGCTGCGGTCCATCGCCAGGATAAGATCGAAATCGGCAAAGTCGCGGGCCGTCACCTTGCGGGCGCGGAGATCCGACAGGTCCACCCCGCGCGCCCGGGCGGCGCGCTGGCTGCGCGGGTCGGGCGGCTCCCCCACATGATAGCTGTGGGTGCCGGCCGAGTCGGCAACGATGCGGTGCTCCAGCCCGGCTTGCTTTACCAGATGGCGGAACACACCTTCGGCGGTGGGCGACCGGCAGATGTTGCCCGTGCACACGAACAGGACCTTGACCACGCCGGCTCCCTCCTCTTTCGTTCGGAGGAGCCGATGTACCAGCCTTCCCCCGAACCCGCCAGGGCGCCCATGCCGACCACCGACATGCCGATCACCAACCAGCTGAAGCCGACCGACTCCATCGTCATCCTGACCGGCGCCGGAATTTCCAAGGAATCCGGCCTCGACACCTTCCGCTGCGCCGACGGCATCTGGGCCAAGGTGGACCTGGAGGACGTCGCGACGCCGGAGGGCTTCGCCCGCGACCCGGCGCTGGTCCACCGCTTCTACAACGACCGTCGGCGCGGCCTGCTCGACCCGGAGGTCCAGCCGAACGCCGCCCACGCGGCGCTGGTGGCGCTGGAGAAGGCCTGGAAGGGCAGGCTGCTGCTGGTCACCCAGAACATCGACGACCTGCACGAGCGCGCCGGCTCCCAAAGCCTGATCCACATGCATGGGGAGCTGATGAAGGTCTTCTGCCGGCACTGCCGCACGGTGGAGCCCTGGACCGGCGACCTGTCGGTGGAGGACGTCTGCCCCACCTGCGGCCGCAAGGGCGGCATGCGGCCGGACGTGGTCTGGTTCGGCGAGATGCCCTACCAGATGGACCGGATCTACCGTGAGCTGGGGGCCTGCGACCTGTTCATTTCCATCGGCACCTCGGGCAACGTCTACCCCGCCGCCGGCTTCGTGGCGGAGGCGCGGAACGCCGGCGCCCTGGCGGTGGAGCTGAACCTGGAACCCTCCCTCGGCGCCAGCCTGTTCACGGAGACGATCAACGGCCCCGCGACGGAGGTGGTGCCGGCCTTCGTGGAAACGCTGCTTCGCCTTTGAACGACGACCTGCAAGCCCTTTTCGAGCGTGCGCGCGCCTGCCGCCTGTGCGAGGCGACGCTGCCGCACGGCTGCCGCCCGGTGCTGCGCGGAAGCCCGGCCGCGCGCCTCCTGATCGTCGGGCAGGCGCCCGGCGCGCGGGTGCACGCCACGGGCATTCCCTGGAACGACCCGTCCGGCGACCGGCTGCGCCAGTGGCTCGCCATGGACCGGGCGGCCTTCTACGACGAATCGCGCATCGCCGTGGTGCCTATGGGGCTCTGCTACCCCGGCACGGCGCCCAAGGGCGGCGACTACCCGCCGCGCCCGGAATGCGCCCCGCTGTGGCACCCACCCCTCCGCGCGGCTCTCACCGGCGTGCGGCTGACGCTGCTGATCGGCCAGTACGCGCAGGCCTATTACCTGGGCGACCGCCGCAAGCGCACCATGACCGACACGGTGGCCGCCTGGCGCGAGTATCTGCCGGGCTTCCTGCCCCTGCCCCACCCGAGCTGGCGCAACACCGCCTGGCTGAAGAAGAACCCCTGGTTCGAGGCGGAACTGGTCCCGGCGCTCCGCCGCCATGTCGCCGCCGCGCTGGACGGCTGATCAGTCCATATTCTCGATGCGCTCCATATCCTCGTCGGACAGGCCGAAATGGTGGCCGATCTCGTGGATCAGGACGTGGCGGACGATGGCGAACAGGTCTTCGCCCGTCTCGCACCAGTAATCCAGGATGGGGCGGCGGTAGAGGAAGATCATGTCGGGGCCGGTGCGCAGGTCCACGACGCTCTGCCGCGTCAGGTCCACGCCCCGGTAGAGGCCCAGCAGGTCGAAGGGGCTTTCCAGCTCCATCTCGCGCTCGGTCTCCTCGTCGGGGAAATCCTCCACATGGATGACGAGGTTGCCGACGGGGGCCAGAAGCTCCCGCGGGATGGTTTCCAGCGCCGCCTCGGCCATGCGCTCAAGGTCGGGCATGGAGGGCGGGGTGGTGTGGGTCTGGGCCGGTTTGCGGTTCATGCCAGGAAAGGTAGCGCCCCTTGCCGCCGGGGCCAAGCGGCGGTAAACCGGGATCCACGTTTGATCCAAACTGTGCCAATCACCGAAGGGGGGAACGTTCCATGTCGGACAAGCTGGTGGGCGCCAAGCGGCAGACCGCGCTGAAGGAACTGCACGGCTGGACGGAGGTGCTGGAGCGCGACGCGATCCGCAAGACCTACCACTTCCCCGATTTCCCCACCGCCTGGGGCTTCATGAGCCAGGTCGCCCTGCTGGCCGAGCGCACCAACCACCATCCCGAATGGTTCAACGACATGGGCCGCGTCGAGGTGATCCTGAGCACCCGCGCCGTGGACGGCCTGACCCAGGCCGACATCGACTTCGCCCACCGCCTGGACCAGCTCGCCCCGAGCAACGGTCGCTGACTCACTGCCGTTTTCAGCGGAAGCGGCACGTTTTCATCGTCATCCCCGCCTGCGCGCTACGGGATGCACAGATTTCGCTGGTGCGGTAAGTAGCTGATTTAGCGCCAAAAAGCCCCTCTCCCTTGAGGGGAGAGGGGTTGGGGTGAGGGTGGCGCCGGCGCAGCCGGCTCTCGGCGAATGCTAAGCCATTCGCCTGACGCCGTCAGCGGGAACGGAGTTCCCGCGAGGGGCCGGAAGTTGGTTGTTTTCCGCCCTGCCGGGCGTAACGACCCCTCATCCCAACCCTTCTCCCCCAAGGGGAGAAGGGCTTCTCCTACCTCCGCCCATTTCTCGCAACGCAACATTCGTGCATGCCGTAACGCGAAGGCGGGGATGACGGTAACTCATTGTTAGAATGCGGACTTTTAGGATCATTTCACTGATCCAATGCTACACCCCCACCTCGTCCGCCACGCGGCGGCCGACTTCGTAGCAGTATTGGCTGGCGGGGCGGTGCCAGACCTCGACGCCGTCGTGGGTCTTCAGGGCGGCTTGCGTGCGGGTGGTCGCCCCCACCCAGCGCAGGGGCGCGTTGCGCTTCGCGAGTTGGATCAGTCCGTTGATCGTAACGGAATCGCTCACCGCGTCGTCGGTTCCCGCCAGCGCGCAGGCCCAGGAGGGCCGGCCGCTCCCCGCGGAGAGGGACACGAGATCCACCGGCCCCTCCGGCAGGCGGGCGTAGTGCAGCCGTGCCCGTTCCGGCGAGGCCAGCCATTGGCCGATCACCGCGCTCTCGGCCAGGGCGGGCAGCACCGGATCCTCTGCCCCTACCGGACCGAACAGGGCGGCGTAGAGGCAGGGGGTGGTCAGGTGGATTTTGAAGGTCCGCATGCGCTGGAAGCGCCCGCCCTCCGGATGCACCCGCGCCATGCGGACGATCAGGAAGGACGCCTCCAGGTAATCGAGGTAGCGGCGGATGGTGTTCTTGGCGATGCCCGCCTGCTCGGCGATGGCCTCGATGGAGACCTCCCGCCCCGTGTTGCGGGCCAGCAGCAGGAACAGCGCGTTCAGCTCCGCCGTGCCGCCGATACCGGCGAGCCCCGGCAGGTCCTGGTGCAGCAGCGCGCCCAGCACCTCCGTCCGCAGATGCCGCGCACCGTCGCCCTGGGACGGGCGCAGCAGCACGGCTTCCGGGAAACCACCGCCGTTGATGTAGTGGAGGAAGCGCGCGTTCAGCGCCGCGACATCGTGCACGACGTACATCGGCGTGCCCTTGCCGAAGAACATCGGCTCGATCAGCTCGCGCTCGGCCCCGGTCAGGCGGAGATATTCGGCGAAGGTCAGCGGCGGGAGAATGAATTCGGCGCAGCCCGCCGGAGTCTCCCGCCGCGCGCCGCCGCTGGAGACGGCGACGATCCGCGCGTCCGGGTGCGCGGCGGCGATGACCGGCAGGTGCGTGCCCCAATCCCGCGCGTGGTGGATGGCGTCGAGGATGACCAGCCCTGGCCCCTCCGCCCGCTCCCGCAGCGCGGCGACCAGCCGGTCGAGCGGAAGCCCCTGCACGGCCGGTGCGTCCAAGCTGGCGTAGGCGATGGAGCCTGCGGGGGTGCCGGTTTCCAGAAGACGCTGGATCGCCTGCCGGACCAGCACCGTCTTGCCGACGCGCCGGGGGCCGGCCAGAACCAGCGGCGTGCCGGGCTCCAGCCTCCCGAGCCGGCGCAGGAAGGCGTCGAAGAAGGCCCGCCGGGGCAAGGCCGTGGTCTCACCCTCCGTCCAGCCGCCGCCCCACCACGGATTGTCGAGCGCCAGACGGTCCACCGCATCCCGTTCGCCGAAGGCCCGCATGGCGTCTCGCGAAAAAGATCATCGTTGTGATCTTATACGCCGTGCGTGCATTCGCGATCAAGAATTCGCTCGGTTGGAAGCCTTACAGCCAGCCGCGCCGGCGGAAGTACCAGAGCGGCACGACGGCGGACAGCACCATCAGCACCACCGCCATGGGATAGCCGAACTCCCAATCCAGCTCCGGCATGTGCTTGAAGTTCATGCCATAGGCCGACGCGATCAGCGTGGGCGGCATCAGCGCCACGGCCACCACCGAGAAGATCTTGATGATGGCGTTCTGCTCGATGTTGATGAGACCCAGCGTGGCGTCGAGCAGGAAGTTCGCCTCGTGCGCCAGGAAGCCGGCGTGTTCGTTCAGCGAGCGCAGGTCGCGCGTCAGCGTCTTCAGCGCGGTCTTCTGCTCCTTCGTCAGCCGCCCGGCGGAGACGGAGGCGAGGAAGGCCACCAGCCGGTCCAGGCCCGCGAGGCTGTCGCGCACCTTGTGCGTCAGGTCGCCGGCACGGCCGATGCCGCGCAGCACGTCCTGCAACTCGTCCGGCTTCTTGGCCGCGCGGCCGAAGCCGCCGCTGTCCAGCGATTCGGTGAAGATGCGCGTGGACAGGTTGTCGATGCGCCCGCCGATCAGCTCCAGCACGTCGGCGACCCGGTCGATGACCGCGTCGAGGATGCCGAGCAGCGCGTCCTCCGCGCTCGCCAGCAGCTCCGGCTGGCGGATGGTGCGGGCGGCGAAGGTGGCGACCGAGCGCGGCTCCGTGTAGCGCAGCGTGATCATGTGCCGGGGCGTCAGCACGAAGGTGATCTCGCCCTGCTCCGGGTACGGCGTGTCGGCCCGCGCGATGACGGAGGAGGTGAGGTAGAGCGTCTCCCCCTCCGTGTAGAGCTGGCTGGACGCCTCGATCTCCTTCATCTCCTCGCGCGTCGGCAGGTCGCAGCCGGTGGCGGCGCCCACATGCGCGCGCTCCGCCTCGTCCGGGCGCAGCAGGTCGATCCAGACCGTGCCAAGCGGCAGCGGGTCGCCGAGGCCGAGCGGCTGCTCGACGACGCGGCCGCCGACGCGGGCGTGGACCGTGATCATGCAAGGGCCTCGGCGGGGACCGGGGCGCCGGCGGCGCGGCAGGCGGCGGTCAGCGTGTTCAGCATCAGGCAGGCGATGGTCATCGGCCCGACGCCGCCCGGCACCGGGGTGATGGCGCCCGCGACCTTCACGACCTCGTCATACGCCACGTCGCCAACCAGCCGGGTCTTGCCCTCCTCAGCCGCCGGAACGCGGTTGATGCCCACGTCGATGACCACGGCGCCCGGCTTGATCCAGTCGCCGCGCACCATCTCCGGCCGGCCGACGGCGGCCACCAGGATGTCGGCGCGGCGGCATTCCCCGGCCAGATCCTCGGTGCGGGAATGGGCGACGGTCACCGTGCAGTCCTGCTGGAGCAGCAGCTGCGCCATCGGCTTGCCGACGATGTTGGAGCGGCCGAGCACCAGCGCCCGCTTGCCCTTCAGGTCATTGCCCAGCACGTCGCGGATCAGCAGCAGGCTGCCCAGCGGCGTGCAGGGGATGATGGCGCCGGGGCTGCCGGTGGCCAGCAGGCCGGCGTTGACGACGTGGAAGCCGTCGGCGTCCTTCTCCGGCACGATGCGGGCCAGGACCTTGGCGGTGTCGATGTGCTTGGGCAGGGGCAGCTGCACCAGGATGCCGTGCACGGCGGGATCGGCGTTCAGCGCGTCGACCAGGGCCAGCAGGTCGGCCTCGCTCAGGTCGGCGGGCTTGTGGTGGTCGAAGCTGTTCATGCCCAGCTCGACCAGCGCGCGCTCCTTGGAGCGGACATAGACCTGGCTGGCCGGGTCCTCGCCGACCAGCACGACCGCGAGGCCGGGGGTGACGCCGTGGCTGGCCTTGAGGGCGGACACGCCCTCCGCGACGCGCGCCCGCAGGCCGGCCGCGAACGCCTTGCCGTCGATGATCTTCGCCTCAGCCATCGGTACCCTCCGAAGTCGTCACAAGCGCCGTCAGCCGGCGCATCAGCTCGGCCGGCTCCCCGGCCACGTGCAGAATCTTGTTCCGGTCGGTGGCCCCGGCCACCACCGTCAGGCTGGTCTTGGGCAGTTTCCACGCCTTCGCCAGCAGCTTCACCACCGCCTCGTTCGCCTTGCCGTTCTCCGGCACGGCGGTGACGGTGACCTTCAGCGCCTTGTCGCCGGACGCGGTGTCGGCCAGTCCGGCGATGGCGTTGCGCGACGCCTTGGGCGTCACCCGCACCGCCAGCCGGACGCCGTCCGCCACCGCCTCCAGAAGACCGGGCATGACCTTTCCCGTCAGAACCGCGGCCAGTACTGGAGCATCAGGTTGCGGATGAAATAGATCAGCAGGATCAGGACGATCGGGGAAATGTCGATCCCGCCCATGTTCGGCAGGACGCGGCGGATCGGCCGCAGCACCGGCTCCGTCACGCGGTACAGGAAGTCGCCGATCGCGTAGACCGCGCGGTTGCGCGTGTTCACCACGTTGAAGGCGACCAGCCAGCTCAGCACCGCCGAGGCGATGAGAAGCCATGTGAAGATGTCGAGAACGGTGTCGATCAGCAGGTACAGCGCAATCATGCCCGGCCCGTCCCATTTTGTCCGATTTTGCGGGGCACCCTAAGCACAAGCGGTGAAGCCTGTCCAGTGCCGCGCGGCGGGCCTGCGCGCGCCGTTCCGCGCCGTCGCCAAAGGTTGCAGTTTCGTGTCGTTCAGAAGGCTTGACAGGCCCCGTCCGCATCACCATTATCCGCCGCACGCCGGTAACGGTGTGTGGGGCCGTAGCTCAGCTGGGAGAGCGACGCGTTCGCAATGCGTAGGTCGGGAGTTCGATCCTCCTCGGCTCCACCAATCACCCTCAAGACATTGATGCGACACAGGAATTCGCCCGGAAGCGGCGGAATTCCCCGCGGTGTGACACCGCCCTGTCGCACGCGGCGTCGACCGAATCGCCTCCATCCCCTTCAAAATCCGCCGTTTCTGCCCGCCCAGGGTGTCGCACATCCCTGTCGCCCAGGCGGCGTCCCACAGGGCTGTGGCTGCGGGGAGCCGTGTGGCAGTTCCGGACGCGGGTTCCAGCCGACCTCCAGGCGGTGCTGGGCCGGACGCACATCAACCGATCCCTCAGGACCAGCAGCTACCCCGACGCCATCCGGGCGGCCTGCAAAGCGGCCTTCGAGATCGAGCAGGAATTCGAGGCGGCCCGTGGGGGCACCGGGGACGACCCGGCCCACGCCGCGTGCGACAGGGCCTGCCGACCGCCCCCCGCCCCCTCGGTGACGGCCGACGCCGTCCTGCCCGATCCCACCGGCCCTGCCATCCACATCGACCTGGACCTGCTGGCCAGCCGCATCGCCGAAAAACTCCAGGCCGCCCAACAGGTCGCCAAAGAGGCGGCTGTGCCCGCTGCCGAGCCCGCCAAGGCGAAGACCATCCAGCAGGTCTATGACGCCTACATGGCCGATCCTGGCGTCATCCGGTCCGGCAAGACCGTCCTGGCCTACGAGACCGTGTTCGGGCTGCTGATCGAGATCATCGGACAAGACACACCGGTATCCGACATCGGCCGGGAGACCTGCCGCGAGGTTATGGATACCCTCCGGTGGCTGCCGCCCAACTCGACCAAGCGGTATCCGAACCTGACCGCCCGCGAGATCGCCCAGAAGACACGCGATGCCGGCAAAGCGTCCGGCCTCAGCCCCGCGACCGTGAACGGCTATATGACGAAGCTGTCCGCTCTCCTGACCTGGGCGGTCAACGAGGGGTTCATCGACCGGAATCCCGCGAAGGGACTTGGCGTCGTGGACACGACCAACCGCAAGGACAAGCGGCAGCCGTTCACCCCGAAGCAGCTTCAAGCGATCTTCACCGCCCCGCTCTACACCGGCTGCCAGGACGACGACTACGGCTACGCCAAGCCCGGAGAGGCCCGTCCCCGGCGGGGACGCTTCTGGGTGCCGCTGATCGGCTTGTTTTCGGGCATGCGGCTCAACGAGATCTGCCAGATGAACACCGAGGATGTCCGTGTGATCGACGGCACCCTGTGCTTCGTCGTCACGGCCGAGGCGATCAAGGGGACCGACGACAAGCGGCTCAAGACCGGCAGCAGCGAGCGGGTCATCCCGGTCCATCCGACACTGCTCGCGGCGGGATTCGAAGACTACGTCAGCGAGCAGCGACGGAAGAGGAACGCTAAACTGTTTCCGGAACTACTTCCGGCAAAAACCGGATATTATTCCGACGTTTTTTCAAAGTGGTTCCGCCGCTTCCTTCAAAAAGCAGGAGCATCGGCTGGTCGAACTTGCTTCCACAGCTTCCGTCACAATTTCCGCGATGCTCTCCGGGAGGCTCGGGTTGACCGTGAGCTTGCCCTGGCTCTTGGCGGTTGGGCCGGCGACAACGGCGACATGGGCTCGGAAAGTGCTGAGTTCTATGGCCGGGGGTTCCGGGCATCCACCCTTCTGGAGGCAATCTCCAAGGTCCGCTACCCGGAACTGGACCTTGGCCACTTGATGCTCGCCCCGTTCCCGGCGTAGGCCCGGTTGCTACTCGAAGAAGTCCTCGTCCACCCTCTTGATGTGCAGGGTCTCCTCGATCCGGCAGCCGACCTCGTGCCGGATCATCAGCTTGGCCAGTTGGATGCCGTCGATCAGCACGATGCGGGTGCCCAGCCGGTCGGCCGTCTCCCTGGCCGACGCGGTGAAGGTGGAGGTCGTGACGAACAGCCCCTTGGTCGCCTTGAACAGGTTCAGACTGCCGAAGAAATCGCGGATCGCCCCCGCCCCAACGGTGTTGCCATCTGCGTACCGCTTAGCCTGGACATAGACCCGGTCCAACCCGAGCGGGTCCTGGTCGATGACGCCGTCCACTCCGTCGTCGCCGGACTTCCCGACTAGAGCCTTGTCGAGTTCCGTGACCGAACCGCCATAGCCCATGGTGATCAGCAGGTGGACCACGGTCTTCTCGAAGAAAGCAGGCGTGCCGGATCGCACCCGCTGGAGGATTTCCTCCGCCAGCGACGCCTCGATCCGCAGATGGGCCTGCCGCATGACCTCGTCGGGGGTCAGGGGGCTCTCGGCGACCGGCAGCACGACCTCGGCACTCTCAGCAACCTCAGCCGTCCCGGCCTCGCCATCACGGAAGCCCTTGAAGCTCGGGAATTGCTCCAGGAACCGGATGGTGATCCGCTCCGGCGGCGAGTTCAGCACGTCCCGGCCGGTCGGCGTGATGCGGAAATGTGCCCGCCGGGTGAGGTCCACCAGACCGGCTTTGGTCAGGTAACTCTTTGCCCAATGGACCCGATTTGCGAAGGTCGTTTGGCGGCCCGACGGCAGAAGCTGGGCTCGCTCATCGTCGGTCAACGCGAACACGTCGGCAAGCTGGTCAACCACATCGCCGATGCGGACCTCGCCACCCCCGGCGGCGGCCTTCAGGACGGGGAGCATCAGGGTCTGGAAATCGGGAATGGCCATCAGGTCGGCTCCACGCGTCGCAACGTCAGGAAATGCTCGTTCTGGTCCAGCCACACCTTCCTGGCCTCCCAGTCCGGCACGATGGTTCCGACCAGCCCCCAGAAGGCCCGGTCGTGGGTGCGGTGCCGCAGGTGGCAGAGTTCATGGACCACCGCGTATTCCAGCACCGTCCGGGGGGCGAAGACCAACTGCCAGTTCAGGTTTACGACGCGGTCGATCCCGCAGCTTCCCCAGACATGCTTCTGGTCCTTGACCCGGACATCTCTGGGCTTCAGCCCGTTCGGCTCGCCGTGACGGCGGACGAGGTCGGCGACATCCTGGCGGAGCCGCTTCCTCAGCCACAGCCGCAAGGCCGACTCGATCAGGTCGTCGTGGGAGGCGAGAGCCACGGACCGCGGGCAGCCGACCAAGAAGCCGTTGCGGTAGGCGACGCTCACCAGCGTATCGTCGCTCGGCTCGACCCGCAGCCGCATGAGCCGGCCCCGGTAGGGGATCTTGGCCCCGCTGACGAACCGCCGGACGGCGTTGGAGCGGGCCATCCGCTCGGCCATGTGGCGGGTCTGCTCGTACAGCCATGCCCGGCGGCGATGAAGCACGCCGGCAATCTCATCCTCGGTGGCGGCGGTGGGCACGACCACCTCGACGCTGTCCGGGGTGACGGTGATGCGTGCCCGCGTCGCCGCGTCGGAGCGATGCAGGACATAGGGGATCTCGACGCTGCCGACCGTCAGCATGGGCATGGGATCAGACCTTGGCGAACTGCTTGAGGGCGAATTCCTCGACCTGTTCGGAGACCTCCTTGAGGTTCCCCAGGCCGAATTCGTGGGCCAAGCCGCGGACCTGCTGCCGCAGCGACCTCCGCAGCCCCTCCTTCTCCTGCCACAGCCGCGGGGCGGTCGCATCGTCCTCGTAGAGGGCGGCGATCCGCTCCGCCAGCCCATCCGCTCCTTCACCGGCCTCGAAGGCCAGAAGGACCTGGAGGATGCCATAGGCCCCCTGCGACATCCCGGCCTCCTCATGGGCGGTCGCCTCGGCCTCCAGGTCCTTGGCGAGGTCCTCCGCCATCTTCAGCGTGTCGGCCCAGGAAAGCTGGGCACCCTCCAGCTTCCCCAGCAACTCCCGCAGCCGGTCGGAGAATTTGCCGTACTGGTGGGCGTTCTGGCCCAGCCGCTCGTAGACGACCTTGCGAAGTTCGGTGGTCTTGCGGATTGCCGCCGTTTTGAGATCGTCCTCCGTCTTGCCCTCGACCTTGAAGTCCTCCCAGAACTCCGGGTCGGTGATGTGGCGGAGCTTCACCGTCACGCTCAGCCCGGTGGCGTCGAGGTGGCGTTCCAGCATGTCGCGGATCTTGCGGCTGTAGGACCGCTGGTCGAACGCCTCCCGCTTCTCGATGGCCTGGGTGGCGTACTGGAGGAACAGGGCCACCCATTTCAGGTCGGCGGTGAACTCCAGCACGCAGGGGTCCGGGCTGACGGCCTCGTACAGGCCGACGAACTCGCGGGCCGCCTTGCGGAACTCGATCCACTGGGTCTCGTCGGGTTTCAGCCGGGCGACAAGCTGGTCGAACTCGGCCTTCAGGCTGTCCTTGTCGATCCGCCCGCCGGCCCGCTTCACCCCCTTCATCATGTGGAGCACGGCGGCGTGGGCGGCCCGAAGCTGGTTGCGGAGGTCATCCAGATCCCGCATGGCGTTGCGGACATCGTCGGCCCGATAGGAGGCCAAAGCCCTGTCCAAATGGGCCGACACGCCGATGTAATCGACGATCAGTCCGTTCCGTTTGCGGGCGTCGGCGACCCGGTTGGTGCGGGCGATGGCCTGGAGCAGGCCGTGCTCCTTAAGCGGCTTGTCGAGATACATCACGGACTCGGCGGGGGCGTCGAACCCGGTCAACAGCTTGTCGCAGACGATCAGAAAGTCCGGCCGGACGCCCTTCTTGCCGAACGCCTTTTTCACGTCGATCTCGGCCTTGTCGTCCAGATAGTGGGCGACAAGGCCGTCGCGGATCGACTGGGTGTATTCGTCCTCACTCGGCTTCGCGTCCTCCTGCGATGAGGAGTAGACGCAGGCGGACATGTTCGCCGCCATCGCTTGGGCGTCCTCGGCGGGCATGCCCTCGGCAGCCAGATCGGCGGCGATGACCGCATCCAAGGCCCGCTTGTAGAGGATGACCGCCTCGCGGTCGAAGGCGACGACCTGGGCCTTGAAGCCGTCGGGGCGGGCGTATTCTTTGAAGTGGGTCCAGATGTCGTAGGCGATCAGGGCGATCCGCTTCGGGTGCTTGACCAGATCGGCGACCGTCACGCCCCGCTTCTTCAGTTCCGCCAGCTTGTCGTCGGGCAGGTCGGCGAACCACTGATCGAACAGGATATCGATCTTGGCCTCGTCGATGTGCCAGTCGGTCTTGCGGCCGGTGTAGTAGATCGGCACCGTCGCCCCGTCGGCTACGGCGTCGTCGATGCCGTACTTGTCGAGATAGCCCTCGCCGACCACGCCGAAGTTGGCGTAGGTGTCCTTGTCGTCCTTCTTGATCGGCGTGCCGGTGAAGCCGAAGAAGCGGGCGTCGGGCAGAGTCTTCCGCAGGAAGGCCCCGAGGTCCTTTTCCTGGGTGCGGTGGGCCTCGTCCACCATGACGATCCAGGTGGCGGAGTTCGCGACCGCCTCTTCGGACCCCTGGAACTTGAAGATGGTCGACAACGCCATCAACCCGTCCGTCTTGCCGTCCATCAGGGTCCGCAGATCGCGGATGCTGCCGATGTCGGTCGGGTTCGGCAGGCCGCAGGCGGTGAAGGTGGTGGTGATCTGGGTGTGCAGATCCACCCGGTCAGTCAGCACCAGGATGTTGGGGTTGGTCAGTTCGGGCGAGTCCACCGTCCGGTGCGTCTTCAGCTTCAGGGCGGCGAAGGCCATGGTCAGCGACTTGCCCGACCCCTGGGTGTGCCAGACCAGCCCCCGCCCGTGCCGGTTCTCCACCACCCGCTCGACGATCTTGTTGACCGCCCGGAACTGCTGGTAGCGGCACATCTTCTTGACGATTCCCTCCTCGGTCTTCTCGAACACCACGAAGTGAGCGATCAGGTCGAGCAGGCGGGACGGCTCCAGCAGGCACCACAGCCCCTTGGACAACTCGTCGGTGAAGTCGGACTCCCGGCGGGGCCACGGGTCCCGCCACGCCGCGAAGAACTTCGACGGGCTGCCGGTGGATCCGTAGAGGCAGTTGGTGCCGTCGGTGACGATGTTGAAGACATTGGACAGGAACAGCCGGGGGATGTCCCGCTCATACTGCCGGATCTGGTCGAACGCCTCGCCGGTCTTGTCCTTGTGGTTGATCGGGCTCTTGCACTCGATCACCACCACCGGGATGCCATTCAGGTGGACCACCACGTCGGGAATGCGGGTCCGTTCGGCCTTGACGCGGAACTGGTGGGTGACGGTCAGCCGGTTGTTGGCCGGGTTGGCGAAATCGACTACCCGCAGGGTCCGCCGCGTCCCCTCCCCCTGCACCGGGCGGCTGAAATCGCCGCGAAGCTTTTTGAGCCACACTTCGTTGTCGTTGACCGACACGAGGTCGGCGTAGGCGGCCTGGGCGTCGGCCAGGGAGACGCCGTTGATTCGCTGGATGGCCTCGACAAGGTGGGGGCGGAACAGCACCTGATTCTCGCCGTCCCGCAGACCGGCATGCTCCTCCGGCGGGACAAAGCGGTAGCCCATGGCCTCAAGGCAGGCGATGGTGGGTTGCTCGGCGAGGTGCCATTCCATGCCCTGGGCCACGGTGCTGCTCCTGTGCCTTATTCGGCGGCGGCTAAAGTATTGACGGGCAGCCGTTTCCGGCCGGTTGTGAGATTGGAGATCAGGGTGAATTTCATGGAAATGAGCCGGCCGAGTTTGTCGTCCTCCGCCTTCAGAGCGTCTTGGAATCTTGACCACACGCCGAGAATACGGCTCTGCTCTTCTAAAGGCGGAACTGGTATTTGCAGTTCCCGGAGTACGCTTGAGTTGATAGCCCCCATCACACCGCCCTGGGCTGATCGTTCAAATTCCTTTAGAATCCAAGGGGCATAGTTCAACTGCCAACATACGAGTTCAGGAATGCAACGCCTTTGATCAAGGGTCATTGCCCACACATGCTTGGACGACAAGGCGAGCCCAATGGACGCAGGGACTACGCAGCATCGGCCCACCGTCCCCATGATCGTAATCATCACGTCGCGGGGGCGAACCGCAAATCGGTGAAGCTCGTTGAATTTTTCTTCGGTCACAAAACGTTTGTATTTTGACACGAACTGTTCTGCATGCACGTTATCGATGCCAAGGAACGGAATTCCAGACTCAACAAGTTCTTCCTTCTTGAGAGCACTGCCGAAAGGACCACTTCGCATTGGCGTGTTGACATTAGCCAGTACGGACTCAAGCCGTAGGACCTCCCACTTTTCTGGGATCTCTCCAATATCGGTTTTCTTGAAACGGGTATGTCCAATACCTCTGGTTAGCAGACGCTCTAGAACACCCTGCTTGACCACGCGAGTCTGCTCGATAACCATCTGCGTCGCGGCGATGGCTTCGTCTATGCTGGATAGAATTTCCGCAATACGCCTTTGTTGGCGAAGAGGCGGAAGACAAAGTGGAAGCTTCAAGAATTCCTTCTGACCAAGCGTCTTGTTCCGACCAGCACCACCGGGCGAGGCGAGAGCAAGCAACTCTCTTCCCCGCTCAGTCTTGAAGAAATACAGGATGTAATCAACATCCGCCAAACCACTTTTGGGCCGGTACATGGGGAACCGATGGGAAGCTATCTTCCCAACATCTTCAACTGTCGTACGACCGACAGCACGCTCCCAGGCGAAGACGATGTTGAGGATGAAACAGTCAGGCTGAATCCAGAAAACCCGCTTCTCGCCGAGAACGGCCCCCGACACCGGTTCCTTGTTGAACAAGCCCTTCCCATGGGACCGGATGCCGATCTCTTGGTAGGTTTTGGACGGGTCAACAACTACAGGATCTGCTACCCGCTCAAGAACCTCACCAACGGTCGTTTGGGTCCACCCCTCCGGCACCCTCATCGCCCGCTTCCCTTCCAGGTCTTCGACACCTCGACCTCGATGGCCTTCAGTTCTTCCAGGTCCGCGGCGTCGGCGGCGATGGCATCCTGCTGCTTCCGCTGCCGGTCGAACTCGTCGTAGCGGTCGTGGGCGATGCGTTTCATGGCGTCATGGCTGATCCGGCCGTTCCCGTTGAGGAGTGGCCGTTCGTTGAAGGTGATGAAGCGGTCCACATAGGCCCGCCAGTCGTCCAGGGTCAGGTGCTTCCGCTGGCTCACCCGGTCCTCGGCGTAGTCGAGGAACATAGTGACAATGCGGTTCAGTTCGGTGATCTCCCCGGCGGCGAGGTAGTTCTTGGCCACAATCACATCGGCTTTGCGGACGCGAGCACCGGTCCAGCTTTGCAGGTTCATGTTGGGCTTGCCGGGATCGGACCGCTCCACCACCAGTTCGGCGGCGGTGTGGCCGGTGACGGCGTGCAGCAACTTGTTCTGAACCTCGGCGAAGAACAGGGCCGCCGCCCCATGGTCGTCGCGGTAATCCTGCGACAGGGCGAACAGGTCGCGGATCTTCTGGTAGAACCGCTTCTCCGACGCCCGGATGTCGCGGATGCGTTCGAGCAGTTCGTCGAAATAATCCCAGCCGCCAGGGTTCTTCAGGCGTTCGTCGTTCATGACGAAGCCCTTGACCAGGTACTCGGCCAGCGTCGCCGTCGCCCATTGCCGGAACTGGACGCCCCGCGGTGACCGGACGCGGTAGCCGACGGCCAGGATCATGTCCAGGCGATAGAGGCGGATGGACCGCTGGACCCGGCGATTCCCCTCGGTTCGAACTTGTAAGTCGGACTTACAGGTTGCCTCCTCGGTCAGTTCGCCTTCTGCATAGACCCCCTTCACATGCTGCGTCACCGCCTGCGGCGTGATCTGGTAGAGGTCGGCGATCTCGGCCTGACTGAGCCATACGGATCCGTCCGTCGTGGCAAGCCGGAACTCGGCCTTTCCGTCGTCGGTCCGATAGAGAATGACGTTGCTGTCCGGCATGGCGTCCTCACGCCCCGTCCGGCAGGTAGCCGAGTTCCCGCAAGAACCCCATCATCCGGGCCTCGGCGGCGTCCCGCTGCTCCCGCAACTCCAGAAGCTTCTGGACCTCCTCGGCCACGTCCAGATCCTTCTCCTCCTCGGTCAGGTGGACATAACGGCTGATGTTGAGGTTGTGGTCGTTGCCGGCGATCTCCGCCATCGGCACCACACGGGCGAGGCGGTCCACATCGGCATAGTCGTGATACGCCTGGGCGAGCGTGGCGACGTTGGCGTCGGACAGGTGGTTCTGGGCCTTGCCTTCGATGAACTGCTCGGCCCCGTTGACGAACAGCACCTTGCCCTTGCGGTCCTTCGGCTTCGACTTGCGGATGATCAGGATGCAGGCGGGGATGCTGGCCCCATAGAAGAGGTTGGGGGTGAGGCTGATCACCGCCTCGATCAGGTCGTCTTTCAACAGGCCCTCGCGGATACGGCCCTCCGCCCCGCCGCGGAACAGGATGCCGTGGGGCAGCACCACCCCCATCATGCCGTCCTGCCGCAGGCTGGCGACCATATGCTGCACGAAGGCGAGGTCGCCGTAGGATTTGGGCGGGCAGCCGTAGCAGTCGCGGCCGAACCGGTCGCCCTTGCTCCACACCTCGTGGCCCCAGTCCTTTAGGGAGAAGGGCGGGTTCGCCAGTACCCGGTGGAAGGTGCGGATCGCCTTGGTGCCGTCGCCGGTCAGATGCTTCGGATCCAGCAGCGTGTCGCCACGGGCGATGTCGAAGTCCTGGATGTCGTGCAGAAACAGGTTCATCTGGGCGATGGCCCAGGTGTTCAGGTTCTTTTCCTGCCCGCACAGGGTCAGGCTGCGGGCGTTCTTGCCCTGCCGCTCCAGATGGTGGAAGGCCTCCAGCAGCATGCCACCCGATCCGCAGGTCGGATCGTAGATCGACGTGCCTTCCTCGGGCCGCAGGCACTCCACCAGCAGCCTCACCACCATCTTCGGCGTGTAGAATTCTCCGCCCTTCTTGCCGGAATCGTCGGCGAACCGCTCGATCAGGTATTCATACGCCTGCCCCAAAACGTCTGGCTCCACGTCGGCGTTGCGGAGGCGATGCTTCTCGAAATGCTGAAGCAGCTTCTCAAGCGACGCGTCGGGGAACCGTTCCTTGTTGTTGAAGTCCACGTCCTGGAAGACGCCCCGCAGGCGGTGATTGGCGTCTTCAATGGCGTGGAACGCGGCGTTCAGTTGTTCGCCGATGTTGGTCGTGTGCGTCCGTACGTCCTTCCAGAACCGTCCCTCGGGAATGTGGAAGCGGTGCTCGTCCGGGTCGGCGGCCAGAGCGGCGTCGCCGTACTTGGCCATCCGCTCCTCGTATTCCTCCTCCCACACGTCGCAGAGCCGCTTATAGAACAGCAACCCAAAGATGTAGTGCTTGTAATCCGCTGCATCGATGGAGCCCCTGAGAATGTCGGCGGCCTTCCACAGATGGGATTCAAGCTGGTCCAGGGTCAGAACGGCCATCGCGAGCCCAACGTCTCTTCAAAAGTGTGCAAAGCGGCGGCACTCTATCAGACCGGGTGCGGCAGGCAACGGCGTTGACCGGAAGCGGGACTGCGGCAGGGTGGCCGGCTCAGTCCTCCTCGTCGAAATCGTCGTCGGAGTCCGGGTACTGGGGCGGGGCCTTGCCGACCGACGCGACCACCCTCGGGTAGCGTTTGCGTGGCTCCCGCTCGCCGAGGGCCAGGACCTCGACCCGGAACCGCCACTCGTCCCCGTAGTCGAACAGGAACGTCATCGCCTTTCCGACCTTCGGGAACGCCTGGGCCACCGTCGTCTTCTTGACGCTGAGGGAGTCACCGCCCTCGCCCATATCGGCCCCTAGGTCTGCGAAGAGTTCGTACCGGGGCTTGGCGTCGTAGATGTTCCCGGTGAGCTTGGGGAAGAACCCGAAAGCGTGGTCCATGTCGAAGGCGTAGGCCCGGACGATGGCCTCGGCGAGGTCGTAGAGGGAGCGGTCGCTCGGGATCTCGATGTCCCGGTAGAGCTTGGGCCGAAGGGCGGCCCGGACGATGTGGGTGGCGGCTTCGGCCATGGCGTTACTCTCCTGTCGGTGCGGCGGCCCGCCGCGTCACGCTTGCGGCAGGCTTTCCGGGATGTCGGGGACGCCGGCCAGGAAGATGGCGTCGGGTTGGTGGTTGACGTAGGCGAGGAAGATGTACTCGTTCCAGTGGTTGGCGGTCGGGCCGAACTTCAGCAGGGTTTCGGCGTCCACGGCTTTCCGGCCGCCGGCTGCGGCCATCCGGGCGACCTCGCGGCCGATATAATCCAGGAACCGCTGCTCCGTCCCGTCCAGCACCACGTAGGGCGTGGTCATGACCACATGGTGACCGATGTCCGGGACCGGCGGGGGCAGCAGGCGGGTGTACCAGAGTTGGCCGGATTCCCCCGCATACCCCGTCGCGGAGTGGCACCGCCGGACCTGCCGGGTGACGATGTCCTTCAGCAGAACCAGCGGGCCGTCCATGCCCATATGGACGTAGAACCCCATGCGGGACTCCTGCATCGGCCGGACGATGTCGGCGATCCAGGCCGGCATGCCGGTGGACTCCGCCACCCGCAGGATGCAGGTTCCCATGGTCTCCCGGCTGGCCCCGAACTGGAGGTCGAAGAAGGCCCACATGTTGAAGTGGCTCGCCGTCAGCGGACTGATCGGCGGGCCTTCCGGCACATACTCGTCCTCCGCATTCGCCACCGCCTTGGCGTAGCCCTTCGCCTCGGGCATGGCGGACATCGCCTCGGCGAACACCGACACCAGCGTCAGCCCCTGGGCGTAGAAAGCGAAGGCGGGGTCGTAGCCCTGCTCGACAAGGTCCTTGAACCGGCTGCCGTCGAGGCCGGCCTCAACGGCAAGTTCCCGGCTCGCCCGAAAGGCGGACAGGTCGATGACGTTCGACCGGATCTGGGTCGCCACCTTCCGGGCGATCTTGTCGGCGACGCTTCCCATAGGGGCTCCTGCTCCGCGATTTCCTAAACACGGAACGTAGGAATGCCTGTCGGGTGGTGTGATGTCCAGACAGACTGGCGGGCACAGCCGCCGCCGCTTTTTTCATGCCTGGATTTTCGTGAGGTTCGGGGTGGGGGCAATAGCCCTACCCCCTCGCCCTCAGATACGGCGTCATGCGCCATTCCGCGTAGCGGATCGCGCGCGAGGCGATGAAGTTCAGCAGCAGGTAGATGCTGCCGGCCAGGATGAAGATCTCGAACACGGCGAAGGTCTGGGCGATGATCTTGCGGGAAAGGCCGGTGATCTCCAGCAGCGTGATGGTGCTGGCGAGCGAGCTGGCCTTGACCATCAGGATCACCTCGTTGCCGTAGGCCGGCAGCATCTGGCGGATGGCGACCGGCAGCACGATGCGGCGGAACACCAGCGCCCGCGACATGCCGCAGGCGCGCGCCGCCTCGACCTGCCCCTGCGGGACGGACAGGATGGCGCCGCGCAGGATCTCGCTGGTGTAGGCGCCGGTGTTCAGCGACAGCGCCAGGATGGCGCACCAGAAGGGCTCCCGCAGGAAGGTCCACAGGACGCTGCTCCGCACCAGTTCGAACTGGCCGAGCCCGTAGTAGATCAGGAAGATCTGCACCAGCAGCGGCGTGCCGCGGAACACGAAGACGTAGCCGGCCATGACCCGCTCCGCCACGCGGTTGCCGGACAGGCGCAGCAGGGCGGCGGCGAAGGCCAGGACGATGCCGAACAGCAGCGCCAGCCCGACCAGTTCCAGGGTCACCGGGACGCCGCCCAGAATGGTCGGCAGGCTGTCCCACATCAGTTCCCAATTCACCGGTCAGACCCCCTATGCCGCATTTGGCCGCACGCCGCGGTTGGCGCGCCGCTCCGCCCGCTCGAACGCCGTGGTCGAGATGGTGGTGAGCAGCAGGTACAGCGCCGCCGCCGTGGTGTAGAACAGGAACGGCTGGCGCGTGGAGCCCGCCGCGACATGGGCCACGCGCATGATCTCGGCCAGCGCGGTGACGGAGATCAGCGCCGTGTCCTTCAGCGTCAGCTGCCAGACGTTGCCCAGCCCCGGCAAGGCGTAGCGCATGGTCTGCGGCACCAGGATGCGGCGCAGGATCAGCCAGCGGTTCATCCCGCAGGCGCGCGCCGCCTCGATCTGGCCGTGCGGGACCGCCTGCACGGCGCCGCGGATCACCTCCGTCGAATAGGCGCCGGAGATCAGACCGACCGACAGCACGCCGACCGTGAAGGCGTTCAGCTCGATGTAGCCGTCGTAGCCGAACAGGCGGCCCAGGGCCATCACCATGGTGCCGCCGCCGAAGAACAGCAGGTAGATGACCAGCAGTTCCGGCACGCCGCGCACGATGGTGGTGTAGACCTCGGCGACGGCGTTCAGGATCAGGTTGTGGCTGAGCTTCGCCGCCGCTCCCGCCGACCCGAAGATCAGGCCGAGCGCGAAGGACGTGACCGACACGGCGATGGTCATCGCCGTCCCCGCCAGGAGCTGGCCGCCCCACCCGTTCGGGCCGAAAGAGAGAAGTTCGAACATGGGCTCCGGAACTAGACCGCAATCTCTCCCCCTCTCCCGCCGGAGGCGGGAGAGGGGGAGATTGGCCTTACTTGATCGAGATGTCGTAGCCGAAGTGCTGGGTGCTCAGCTTGGTGATCGTGCCGTCCTTGTTGGCGTCGGCGATCGCCTTGTTGAACAGCTCCTTCAGGTCGGTGTCGCTCTTGCGCAGGCCGACACCCACGCCCTTGCCCAGCACGCCGCGCGAGAAGCCCGGGGCGAACAGCGTCATGTCCTTGCCGGCGTCCGACTTGATGATGGCGTCCACCGCCGAACGGTCGCCGAACATGGCGTCCACGCGGCCGGCGGCCAGGTCGATGCCGGCGTTGTCCAGCTTGTCGTAGGTGCGGACGGCAATCTTCGGCAGGTACTTCTCCATGAAGTTGGCCTGGATGGTGGAGGTCTGCACGCCCACCGTCTTGCCCTTCAGCGCGTCGGCCAGCTTGTCGATGGCGGCCTTGCCGGCCGGGTCATCCTTGGACAGGTCCACGCGGTCCACGTCGAACGTCACCTTGGCGAGCGGCGAGGACTTCATCACGCCGAACATCGACGGCTCCGACCCGTAGGGGCCGGCGAAGGTGATGACCTTCTCGCGCTCGTCGGTGATCGACATGGCGGCCATGATGGCGTCGTACTTGCCCTGCTGGAGCGCCGGGATCATGCCGTCCCAATCCTGCGCGACGATCTCGCAGTCGGTGGCGCCGATGCGCTTGCAGAGATCCTTGGCGAGGTCGACCTCGAAGCCGACCAGCTTGCCCGACGGATCCGTCGCGTTCCACGGGGCGTAGGCGCCCTCGGTCGCGATGCGGACCTTCTTCCACTCCTTGGCCTCGGCGATGCCGCCGGCGGCCGCCACGATGGCGCCCAGCGCCAGCGCCGCAACAATTTTGTTCACGTTCATGCCTCCTCTGTTCGGTTGCCCTGTTGGCCGGGCTATTCTCGAGCTTTGCGGTTTCACGATGCCCGTCAAGGGGCTCGTCAAGGGAATTGCGCGATCATGCGGAGTTGGACAGGTGGCGCGACAGGAACTGTCGCACGCGCTCCGATTCCGGATTGACCAGAACCCGGTCGGGCGGTCCCTGTTCCTCGATTCGGCCCTGGTGCAGGAACACCACCTCCGACGCGACCTCGCGGGCGAAGCCCATCTCGTGGGTCACCAGGATCATGGTGTTGCCCTCCTCCGCCAGCTGGCGGATGACCAGCAGCACCTCGCCCACCAGTTCGGGGTCGAGCGCGGAGGTCGGCTCGTCGAACAGCATGACCTTGGGCTGCATGGCCAGCGCGCGGGCGATGGCGGCGCGCTGCTGCTGCCCGCCGGAGAGCTGGACGGGGTAGGAATCGGCCTTGGCCAGGATGCCGACCTTGTCCAGCAGCATGCGGGCGCGGTCCACGGCCTCCGCCTTCGGCACGCCCAGCACATGGACCGGCGCCTCGATGACGTTCTCCAGGATCGTCATGTGGGTCCAGAGGTTGAAGTTCTGGAACACCATGCCGAGGCGGGTGCGCATGCGGTCGACCTGCCGGGCGTCGGCGGGAACGGTGCGCCCGCCGCGGCCCTTCTTCAGGCCGATGGCCTCGCCGCCGATGACGATGCGGCCCTCGTCCGGCACCTCCAGCATGTTGATGCAGCGCAGCAGCGTGCTCTTGCCGGAGCCGGATGAGCCGATCAGGGTGATGACGTCGCCTTCCCGCGCGGTCAGCGACACGCCCTTCAGCACCTCAAGGCTTCCGAAGCGCTTGTGGAGGTTTTCGACGACGACGGCTTCGGGGGCGCTGGGGTTGGTGGGCGGATGTCGGTGCATGCGGGGGTTGAATCGCGAAGTGGTGCGACCAATCGGGGTCTCAGCCGTTAAGCTAGACCGGCGTCGCGTCCCCCGCAACGCGGATTTTGCAACCCCCGAACGGGAAATGCCGCATCACCAAAGCAGCAGCACCAAAAGCTGCGGCGCCAGGATCCGCAGGCACATCGCCAGCGGGTAGACGGTGGCGTAGGCCAGCGCCGGCGCCTCCGACGTGACCAGCGCGTTGGCGTAGGCGAGGCCCGGCGGGTTGGTCTGCGCGCCGGCCAGCACGCCGCAGATGGTCAGGAAGTTCAGCTTCATCACGCCGCGCGCCACGATGCCGGTCAGCACCAGCGGGATCAGCGTGACCAGCACGCCCCAGGCCATCCAGGGCCAGCCGGCGCCGCTCGCCATCGTCTCCACGAAGCGGTCGCCGGACGCGATGCCCAGCACCGCCAGGAACAGAACGATGCCCAATTCCCGCAAGGCGAGGTTGGCGGCCGGCGGCATGAACCACACCAGCGGCCCGATGTGCCCGATGCGCGCCAGCACGATGGCGACGACCAGCGGCCCGCCGGCCAGCCCCAGCCGCAGCGGCGCCGGCATGCCCGGCAGGAACAGCGGGATGGAGCCCAGCGCCGCCCCCAGCGTCATGCCGACGAAGACCGGGATCATCTCCGCCGTCTGCAACCGCCGCTCCGAATTGCCGATGATGCGGGCGACGGTGCGCAGGTCGTCCGGCTTGCCGATCACGGTCAGGATGTCGCCGAACTGGAGGTGCAGGGCGGCGGTCGGCACCAGCTCCACGCCGGCGCGGGTCACGCGGCTGACCACCACGTCGCACACGCCCTTCAGGTTCAGCGCGGCGATGGACTTGCCCAGCGCCGCGTTGGCGGTGACCACGATGCGCTCCCACTTCAGGTCGCTGCCCTTGGTGGTCAGGCGCACGTCCGACTCCCGGCCCAGCAGCAGGCGCACCTGCTCCAGTTTCAGGCGCGGGCCGACGAGGTGCAGCACGTCGCCGACCTCCAGCCTCGTGTCGTCGCCCGGCACCTGGAGATGCCCGCCGCGCAGCAGGCGCGAGGCGCAGACGCCGAGGCTCGGCAGCATCGTCAGGTCGCCCATCCGCACGCCCTGAAGCGCCGGGTTGCTGATGGCGATGTCCATGGTTTCCAGCGCCGCGACCTCCGCCCGACGGGCGGCGTCGAAGGCCTGGGCCTCGGCCTGCGGGTCGATGCCGAAGACGATGCGCACGGCCGCCATGGCGAGCAGGTTGCCGGCGATGCCGAAGGGATACGTGACGGCGAAGGCGAGGCCCGGCAACGCCATGACGGCGGCGTCGGCCCCGACCTCCTTCAGCACCTGCTGCGAGGCGGCCAGCGCCGGGGCGTTGGTCACCCCGCCCGCGAAGACGCCCAGGCCGGAGCCCAGCGACAGCGCGTCGGTCAGGATCAGCGCGGCGGTGACCAGGATGCTGGACCCCACCATCAGCAGCGCCAGCCCGTTCAGCGCCAGCCCGCTCTTCTTCAGCGCGGCGAAGAAGCCGGGGCCGACCTGGATGCCGATGGTGTAGACGAACAGGATCAGGCCGAAGTCGCGGATGAAGTCCAGCATCTCCGCGTTGAAGGTCACGCCGGCCTGCTTGGCGAGGTGCCCGCCCGCGATGCCGGCGAACAGCACGCCGCCGATGCCCAGCCCCACGCCGCGCAGCTTGATGTGGCCGAGCGCCAGCCCCGCGGCGGAGGTGATGCCCAGCATGAAGACGACGCGCGCGATGGGCGGCATGCCCACGAAAACGCTGGAGAAAACGCTGGCGAAAAGGTCGGCGAGCATGGTCAAGGTCCGTTTCTCCTCGGGCGAGGGAAACGACCGTCCACGGCCCGCCGGACGTACCCGGCGGCCCGCTTCCTACCAGAGGAACAGGACGATCAACTGCGGCGCCAGGATACGCAGGAACATTACCATCGGGTAAACCGTGGCGTAGGCCAGCGCCGGCGCCTCCGACGTGCTCATGGCGTTGGCGAAGGCCAGCGCGGGCGGATCGGTCATGCTGCCAGCCAGCAAGCCGCAGATCGTCAGGTAATTCTCGCGCTCCACCGCGCGGGCGAAGATGCCGACGACGAGCAGTGGAATCAGTGTGACCAGCGCGCCGTAGGCGATCCACAGCAGCCCGTCGCCCTGCGTCAGCGTCTCCAGGAAGCGGTCGCCGGACAGCAGCCCGACCACCGCCAGGAACAGCACGATGCCGATCTCGCGCAAGGCGAGGTTGGCGGCGGGCGGCATGAACCAGACCAGCGGCCCGATGTGCCCGATGCGCGCCAGCACGATCGCCGCCACCAGCGGCCCGCCGGCCAGCCCCAGCTTCAGCGGCGTCGGCATGCCCGGCACGTAGAAGGGGATGGAGCCCAGGATCACGCCCAGAAGGATGCCGATGAAGACCGGCACGAACTCCACCTGCTGCAACCGGCGGGCGGAGTTGCCCATCAGCGCCGCCACCTTGTGCACGTCCGACGGCTTGCCGATGGCGGTCAGGATGTCGCCGAACTGGAGGTGCAGCGCCGGGGTCGGCACCAGCTCCACGCCGGCGCGGTTCACGCGGCTGACCACCACGTCGTAGGCGTCGGCGAGGTTCAGCTGCCCGATGGTCTTGCCCAGCACATGCTCGTTGGTGACGACCAGCCGTTCCCAGCGCATGTCGGTGCCCTTGGTGGTCAGCGTCACCTCCGCCTCCTGGCCGAGGTGGGTCTTCATCCGCTCCAGCTTGGCGCGCGGGCCGACCAGATGCACCACGTCGCCCGGATGCAGGCTGGTGTCCGGGTGCGGCACCTGAAGCCGCCCCTCGCGCAGCAGGCGGGACGCCATCACGCCCAGGTCGCCGAACAGCTGGATGTCGCGCAGCGGCGTGCCGAACACGGCCGGGTTGCGCACGGCGACGTCCAGCGTCTCCAGCGTTTCCATCTGTGCGCGGCGCTTGCGCTCGAAGGCGTCGGCCTCCGCCCCCACGTCGATGCGGAACAGCACGCGGACGGCCCCCATGGCGATCAGGATGCCGACGATGCCGAACGGGTAAGCCACGGCGTAGCCGAGGCTGGGCGTGTTCACCTCCGCCGCCGACGCACCGACCTCCCGCAGGATCTGCTGCGCGGCACCCAGCGACGGCGTGTTGGTCACCGCACCGGAGAAGATGCCCAGCACCGCCGGCAGCGGCACCCCGCCGATCTCGTGGATCGCCACCGCCACCAGGACGCCCATGCCGACCAGCGTCGCGGCCAGCAGGTTCAGCGTCAGCCCGGACTTCTTCAGCGCGGCGAAGAAGCCGGGGCCGACCTGCACGCCGATGGTGTAGACGAACAGGATCAGCCCGAACTCCCGCAGGAAATGCAGGACGTGGTGGTCGAAGGTCAGCCCCAGCACCTTCGCGATGTGCCCGCCCGCGATGCCGGCGAACAGCACCCCGCCGATGCCCAGCCCCACCCCGCGCACCTTCACCTGCCCCAGCGCCAGCCCGGCGGCGGCCACGGCGCTGAGGATCAGCATGATGCGGGCGATGTCGGGCAGTGCGTTGAACTGGTCGATCAGGAAGCTCATGGGGCGTATCCGGGCCGTTCATGATGCGCGCGTGCGTCGAACCCATGAATGCCTGGACAATCGCAAAAGAGCAATGGCGGGGGTATGGGGCGGGCGTCTGGGGCGATTGGGGCGGCCCATCAAAATTTCGCCACTTTCTCCGGTTAGACAGACGACAGCCGCAAGGCATGCTTTGAATGGAAAGGGACGAGACCCCCCGTCCCGAACCTCTGCGACTCACTGGGCGCCCGACCCCGCGGCGCCCCCAGCCAGGCCCCGGCTGGATCCGCGGCCATCGCAAGAACCCCCTTGCGATGGCCGTTTTCTTTTGGATCCGTTTCTTTTTGGCCCGTTTGTTTTTGGTGGGCGGCAACCCTGTGCTATAGCTCCGCAGCCCTTATCAACCGCCCGAGTCCCCCCGCCCCATGCCCGTCTTCGCCGGTTCCGAGCTGACCTGCCTTCGCGGCGACCGGCTGGTCTTCACCGGGCTGGACTTCCGGATCGCGCCGGGCGAGGCGCTGGTCCTGCTCGGCCCCAACGGCAGCGGCAAGTCCAGCCTGCTGCGCCTGATGGCCGGCCTGCTGAAGCCCCTGCGCGGCGAATTGTCCTGGGACGGCGTGCCGGTTCCCGAGGATCCGGACGGCCACCGCGCCAAAATCCACTATGTCGGCCATCTCGACGCCGTGAAGCCGGTGCTGAGCGCGGTGGAGAACCTGACCTTCTGGGCGACGCTGGGCGGAGTCGCCGACCCGCGCGCCAGCGCGCTCGCCGCCCTGAACCGGCTGGGCGTGCCGCACATCGCGAACGTGCCGGGCCGCTACCTGTCCGCCGGGCAGAAGCGCCGCCTGAACCTCGCCCGCATCATCGCCGCCCCCGCCACCCTGTGGCTGCTGGACGAGCCCACCGTGGCGCTCGACCGCGCGGCCATCGCCCTGTTCGAGGAGATGATCGCGGAGCACCGCGCTGGCGGCGGCATGGTCGCGGTCTCCACCCATGTGGACATCGCCATGCCCGGCGCCGGCGAACTGCACCTCGACGACTTCACCCCCGTCTTCCACGACGAGAACGAGGACGAAGTCGTCGAGCATGAGGAGGACGCGGCATGACCCGCTTCCTGCGCCTGATCGGGCGCGACCTGCGGCTGGCCCTGCGCCAGGGGTCGGACGCCACCATCGCCGTGATGTTCTTCGTCCTGTGCGTGGTCCTGTTCCCCTTCGGCGTGGGGCCGGAGCCGAACGTCCTCGCCCGCATCGCGGCCGGCGTGATCTGGGTGGCCGCCCTGCTCGCCTCGCTGCTGTCGCTGGAGCGGCTGTTCCAGAACGACTACGAGGACGGCTCCCTGGAGTTGCTGTCGCTGTCCACCCTGCCCATGGAGGCGGTGGTGCTGGCGAAGACGCTGGCCCACTGGCTGGTGACCGGCGTGCCGCTGATCGTCGCCGCCCCGCTGCTGGCCGTGCTGCTGAACATGAACGCGGAGGGGTTCGGGATCCTGGTGCTGACCCTTCTGGTCGGCACGCCGATCCTCAGCCTGATCGGCAGCATCGGCGCCGCCCTGACGCTGGGCGCCCGGCGCGGCGGCGTGCTGCTGTCGCTGCTGATCCTGCCGCTCTACATCCCCGTGCTGATCTTCGGCGCCGGCGCCATCGACGCCGCGCTGAACGGCCTGACCCCGCGCCCGCACCTGCTGCTGCTGGCCGGCCTGCTGGCGGGTGCGCTTCCGCTCGCTCCCTGGGCGAGTGCCGCGGCGCTGCGGCAGGCCGTGGAGTAGGGCCTTTTTGCCCCTCGCCCGCCTCCGGCTCTCAGCGAATGCCATGGCATTCGCCTGACGCCGTCAGCGCAAGCTTCGCTTGCGCGAGAGGCGGGAGAGGGAGGGACCCATGCGCAGCATGGGAGGGTGAGGGCAAGGTTTCCCCGAAAATCCCGGTGTAGTAGCGTAGGCAGGACTCTCGGGCCAACCTTGCCCTCACCCTCCCACGCCTTCGGCGCGGGCCCCTCCCTCTCCCACCGGGGACGGGCGAGGGGGCCTGCGTCAGCGCTTTAAGCACCATCGTAGCATGGAAATGTCGCCTCTCCTCGTCGTACCGTCAACGCGGAGCAGCAGAAGACCGGCGGAGTGCGGCGCCGCCTCGAAATCGCCACGCTGCACGGCCACTCTTCGTGACCAAGATCAAGGCAAAACCCCTCGCGCTGGGGCATGAGTGCGCTTATATCGTCCGGAGCACGACCAGAGGCCCATAGGTCCTATGCACCGTTTTGCAAACCCTGCCCGTTTCCAGCGCCTCTCTTCGGCGATTCTGCCGTGGAGCGCCGGGGCGACCGTGATCCTGCTGATCGTGGGGCTGTACGTCTCGCTGTTCAGCTCGCCGCCCGATTACCAGCAGGGCAACACGGTGCGGATCATGTACATCCACGTGCCCGCCGCGTGGATGAGCCTGTTCGTGTACGTCAACATGGCGATGGCCGCCGCCGCCGGGCTGGTGTGGAAGCACCCGCTGGCCGACCTGTTCGCCAAGGCCGCCGCCCCGGTGGGGGCCGGCTTCACCTTCATCTGCCTCGTCACCGGCTCGCTGTGGGGCGCGCCGATGTGGGGGACGTGGTGGGTGTGGGACGCGCGGCTGACCAGCGTGCTGATCCTGTTCTTCCTGTATCTGGGCTACATGGCCCTGGTGAACGCCTTCGACGACCCGCAGCGCGGCACGCGCGCCGGCAACGTGCTGCTTCTGGTCGGCGTGGTGAACGTGCCGATCATCAAGTTCTCGGTGGAGTGGTGGAACACGCTGCACCAGCCGTCCAGCGTGATCCGCATGGGCGGGCCGACCATCGACGGCTCCATGCTGGTGCCGCTGGTGGTCATGGCGCTGGGCTTCACCACCTATTTCATCACGGTGGTCCTGCTGCGCCTGCGGGCGGAGATCGTGCAGCGCAAGATCCAGACGATGCGCCTGACGGAAGCGCAGGGCTGAGGGCGAACGAACCATGGCTGATTTCTTCGCGATGGGCGGCTACGCCGCGTATGTCTGGCCGGCCTACGGGCTGGCGGCGCTGGTCATGGTGGGGCTTCTGGTCGCCACATGGAAGGCGCTGCGCTCGGCCGAGACGACGCTGAAGGCGCTGGAGGGCAGCCGCCCGGCGCGGCGCCGTGCCCGCCGTCCGGATGGATCAAAAGGGCAGCCTGCGGCCGGAGCCGCGGCGGAGGTTGGTGAAGGATGACCCGCAAGAAACGTCGCCTCTACATGCTGGGCCTCGCCCTGCTGGGCCTGGGTGCCGCCACCGCCCTGACGCTGACGGCGTTCGAGGACAACATCGTCTTCTTCTTCAGCCCGACCCAGCTGCAATCGCAGCATGTGGGCGACCGCAATTTCCGCCTGGGCGGTCTGGTCGAGCAGGGCAGCGTCAAGAAGCTGCCGGACGGCGTGACCACGCAGTTCGTCGTGACGGACACGGTCAACAGCGTCCCGGTCAGCTATCGCGGCCAGCTTCCCGACCTGTTCCGCGAGGGCCAGGGCGTGGTGGCCGAGGGCAGGATGGCCGGCGGCGTCTTCCAGGCCCGCGAGGTTCTGGCCAAGCACGACGAGAACTACATGCCGCCCGAGGTGGCGGACGCGCTGAAGCAGGCCGAGCATTTCAAGGCCACGGCCAAGACGCTGAAGCCCAGCTCATAGTCTTTCATAAGGGAGCAACGGGTCCGTGATCCCCGAACTCGGCCATTACGCGCTGGTGCTGGCGCTGTTCGTGGCGCTGGTGCAGTCCGGCGTTCCCCTGGCGGGCGCCGCCACCGGCAACGCCGCCTGGATGGGCGTGGCCCGTCCCGCCGCCATCGCGCAGATGCTGCTGGTGCTGGTGGCCTACGCGGCGCTGACCTGGGCGCATGTGGTGTCCGACTTCAGCGTGCTGAACGTCGTTCAGAACAGCCACTCGACCAAGCCGATGCTCTACAAGCTCTCGGGCGTGTGGGGGAACCACGAAGGCTCGATGATGCTGTGGATCGTCATGCTGACCGTGTTCGGCGCGGCGGTGGCGGTCTTCGGGCGCAACCTGCCGCCGTCGCTGAAGGCGCGCGTCATCGGCGTGCAGGGGCTGATCGGAATCGGCTTCCTGCTGTTCATCCTGACGACGTCCAACCCCTTCATCCGCGTGATGCCGGCGCCCATCGACGGCAACGACCTGAACCCGCTTCTCCAGGACCCCGGCCTCGCCTTCCACCCGCCCTTCCTCTACGCGGGCTATGTCGGCTTCTCCATCGCCTTCTCCTTCGCGGTCGCCGCCCTGATCGAGGGGCGCGTGGACCCGGCCTGGGCGCGCTGGGTGCGGCCCTGGACGCTGGCCGCCTGGGCCACCCTGACCGCCGGCATCGCGCTCGGCTCCTGGTGGGCCTATTACGAGCTGGGCTGGGGCGGCTGGTGGTACTGGGACCCGGTCGAGAACGCCTCCTTCATGCCCTGGCTGGCCGGCACGGCGCTGCTGCATTCCGCCATCGTGGTGGAGAAGCGCGACGCGCTGAAGACCTGGACCATCCTGCTGGCGATCATCACCTTCTCGCTGTCGCTGATGGGCACCTTCCTGGTGCGCTCCGGCATCCTGACGTCGGTGCACGCCTTCGCGGTGGACCCGGCGCGCGGCGTGTTCATCCTGGTGCTGCTGGGGGTCGCCACCGGCGGCTCGCTGCTGCTCTACAGCCTGCGCGCGCCGACGCTGAAGGCCGGCGGCCTGTTCGCGCCGATCAGCCGCGAGGGCTCGCTGGTGCTGAACAACCTGCTGCTGTCCACCGCGACGGCGACGGTCTTCATCGGCACGCTGTACCCGTTGTTCCTGGACGTGCTGAAGCTGGGCAAGGTCTCGGTCGGCGCGCCCTTCTTCAACGCCACCTTCGTGCCGGTCGCCATCCCCATGGTGATCGCCATGGTCGTCGGCCCCTTCCTGGCCTGGAAGCGCGGCGACCTGCCGGGCGCCCTGACCCGCCTGTGGTCGGCCGGCGTCGCCACGGTCGCCTGCGTCGCCGTCGCCGCCTACCTGAAGGCCGGCGGCGGGCCGCTGCTGGCGCTGGTGGGCGTGGCGCTGGCCGCCTGGGCCTTCTTCGGCTCGCTGGCCGAGTTCGCGGAGCGCATCCGCCTGTTCCGCATCCCGCTGCGGGACAGCTGGAACCGCGCCGTGAACCTGCCGCGCAGCGCCTGGGGCATGACCATCGCGCACGCCTTCCTCGGCATGTCCATCGCCGGCATGACCGCGACGTCCGCCTGGCAGTCGGAGTCGATCCAGGCCATGAAGCCGGGCGACACCGCCCATCTCGCCGGCTACGCCATCACCTTCGACCGCGTCGGCGAGGTGAAGGGCGAGAACTACCGCGCCGACCAGGGCGTCTTCACCGTCACCCGCGACGGCGCGCCCGTCGCCACCCTGACGCCGGAGCGCCGCAGCTACCCGGTCACCCGCATGACCACGACCGAGTCGTCCATCCACACAACCTGGGCGACCAACCTCTACGTGGCGCTGGGCGACCCGACGCAGAACGGCACGGCCTGGACGGTGCGCATCTACCATCACCCGCTGGTCACCTGGATCTGGTTCGGGGCGCTGGGGATGATGCTGGGCGGGCTGGTCAGCCTGTCCGACCGCCGCTTCCGCGTCGGCGCGCCGGAACGCCGCCGCAGCGCACAGCCCAAGCCTGCCATGCAGCCCGCCGAGTAAGGTCCAACCGATGCGCCGCCTGATCTTCCTGTTGCCGCTGCTGCTGTTCGTCGGCGTCGGCGTGGCCTTCTTCATGGGGTTCGAGCGCGACCCGCGCGACATCCCCTCCGCCCTGATCGACAAGCCGGTGCCGGAGTTCGCGCTCCCCGCGCTGGCCGGCCACAAGGAGGGCATCTCCTCCGCCATGCTGAAGGGCGACGTGACGCTGGTGAACGTCTTCGCCTCCTGGTGCATTCCCTGCAAGGCGGAACACCCGGTCATCACCCGCCTGTCGCGGGAGCTGGGCGTGACGGTGCGCGGCATCAACTACAAGGACAAGGCGGAGGACGCCGCCGCCTGGCTCCAGCGCAACGGCGACCCCTACGCCAGCATCGGCGCCGACCTGGACGGCCGCGTGTCCATCGACTGGGGCGTCTACGGCGTGCCGGAGACTTATCTGGTCGACCGCCAGGGCCGCATCCGCTTCAAGCAGGTCGGCCCCCTGACCCCGCAGGTGGTGGAGGAGCAGATCCTCCCCATGATCAAGCATCTGAGGGCCGCCTCGTGAAAGCCCCCCACGTGAAAGCCCCCCACGTGAAAGCCCCACGCGTGAAAGCCCCGCGCGCGAAAGCCGTCCTCCTCGCCGCCCTCCTGGCGCTGACGCCCATCGCTGCGCCCACCCTCGCCTGGGCCGTCCAACCCGACGAGATCCTGCCCGACCCGGCGTTGGAGGGCCGCGCGCGCGAGATCAGCAAGGATCTGCGCTGCCTCGTCTGCCAGAACCAGTCCATCGACGATTCGAACGCCCCGCTCGCCCGCGACCTGCGCCTGCTGGTGCGCGAGCGGCTGAAGGTCGGCGACAGCGACGAGCAGGTGGTCCATTTCGTCACCGACCGATACGGCGACTATGTGCTGCTGCGCCCACCCTTCAAGGCGACGACGCTGTTCCTGTGGGTCGGCCCCTTCGTGATCCTGGCCATCGGCGCGCTGGGCACGGCGCTGTACCTGCGCGGGCGCAAGGGCGCCGCCGTCGCCGCCGGAGGCGACACCGCCCCCCTGACCGAGGACGAGCGCCGGCGCCTGGACGCCTTGCTCAGCACCACTAAGATGGGCAAGGAAGACGCCTGATGCTGTTCTGGATCGTCGCCGCCGTGATGACGGCGGGCGTGGTGATGCTGATCGTACCGCCGCTGCTGAAGTCGCCGCGCGGCACCGCCGATGGCCGCTCCGCCTTCGACCTGGAGGTCTACCGCGACCAGCTGACGGAGCTGGAGCGCGATCAGGCGCGCGGCCTCATCAGCGAAGCGCAGGCCGCCGCCGCACGGGCGGAGATCGGCCGCCGCATGCTCGCCATCGCCGACGGGAAGGGCGACGAGGCGGCGCAGACGGGCACCGCCACCCCGCGCAGCGCGAAGATCCTCGCGGCTCTGCTGCTGCTCGTCATTCCGCTGGGCGCGCTGGCCGTCTACGGCAAGCTCGGCCGTCCGGAGCTGCCGGCCCAGCCGCTCGCCTCGCGCAACCTGGATCAGGAGCGCGGCGGCCCGCCCAAGAACGTGCTGGCGGCGATGGACAAGCTGAAGGCCCAGCTCGCCCAGAACCCCGGCGACCCGCAGGGCTGGTCGATCCTCGGTCAGGCCTACGCCAAGATGGGCCGCTATCCGGAGGCCGTGGACGCCCTGCGCAAGGCCGCCGAGCTGTCCAAGGGCGACCCGGAGATGCTGGGCACCTATGGCGAGGTGCTGATCAGCGCCAACGGCGGCACCGTGCCGGAGGAGGCGCGCGACGCCTTCGACGCGATCCTCACCCAGAACCCGAAGGAGCCACGCGCCCGCTTCTACGCCGCGCTGGCCCGCTTCCAGGCCGGCGATGCCAAGGACGCCCTGGAGCGCTGGCGCGCCCTGATGGCCGAGTCGCCCGCCGACGCCGCGTGGGTGCCGGTGGTTCAGGGGCAGATCCAGCAGGCCGCCAAGACGCTGGGCCTCGACCCCGCCGCCGTGACGCCGAAGCCGCTGCCGCCGGAACAGCCGCCGGCCGCGCAGGAGAACGGGCCGGGCGATGCCCCGCAGGACCGCGAGCAGATGATCCGCGGCATGGTGGCGAACCTCGCCGCCAAGCTGGAGGCCAACCCCGGCGACGTGGACGGCTGGCTGAAGCTCGCCCGCTCCTACTCCGTGCTCGGCGAAGGGGCGAAGGCCACGGAGGCCGCGCGCAAGGCCAAGGAGCAGGCGCCCAACCGCCCCGACGCGCTGGTCGCCTACGCCACCGCCCTGCTGTCGGCGGAGCCGAAGGCCGACAAGCCCGCCGCCATGCCCGCCGAGGCCGTGTCCGCCCTGCGCCAAGCCCTCAAGGTCGAACCGACCAACCGCGACGCGCTGTGGCTGCTCGGCCTCAACGCCGCCGACATCGGCCAGACCGCCGAGGCGTCGGATCTGTGGAACCGCCTGCTGGCCCAGTTCCAGCCCAGCGACCCGGAATACGCGCTGATCCGCGCCCGCATCGACTCGCTGAAGGCCGGCGGCTGAGCCTCGCCCGCAAAAGGTCACACCCCCGCCCCCCCTGACGCGGTGCGGCGGGGGGACCACCTGAAGGGGGCGCGCGGGATAGGCGATTCGTACGCAGCCAAAAAAATTGAATCGCCCGCCTTTGGCCCCACGCTAGAATGGCGTTTCCCCTTCATCCGGGTTCCCTGGCCCAATGCCCCAAAACGCCGCCTCGACCGCTGCCGCGAACGCCGCGTCGGCCAACTCGGCCATTCGCCGGCCTCGCCTGGAAGCGGCGATCGGCTGGCTGGCGGCGGCCGGGCTGGTGTTCCTGCTGTCGGCCGTCGTCGTCCTCGCCGTCGAATCGCGCCAGCGCGCGATCGGCGAGGCCATGCAGCGCGCCGAATCGGCCGCGCAGATCCTGTCCGAACACGCCGCCCGCCTGTTCGACGCGACCGACCTGCTGGTGGAGCACGCCGCGGAGCAGACCCAGGACCTGACCTGGGACGAGGTGGAAGGCTCGCGCCGGATTTGGGAGAGCCTGCACGGCGAGGTCGCGCGCCTGCCCTTCCTGGATGGCGTGTGGCTGAACGACGGCTCCGGCCGGCTGCGGATGAGCACGGTCGGCTTCCCGCCTCCCGCGTCGAACGCCGGCGACCGCGACTTCTTCCGCGCCCACCTGTCGGGTCCGGAGCGCCCCTACATCAGCGGCGTGTTCGTCGGCCGCGTCACGGGCAAGCCGACCTTCCTCGTCAGCCGACGCCTGAGCGCCCCGGACGGCAGCTTCCGCGGAATCGCGTCGGTCACCGTGGACCCGTCCTACTTCGAAAGCTTCTATCGGCGGCTGGACCTGCCCTACGACCCCGTCATCCTGCTGTTCCGGGCCGAGGACTACAGCGTCCTGGTCCGCCACCCGGAGCCGAACCCCCTGGCCCCGGCGCCTGTGCCGGACTTCGGGCGGCGCGCGGTCGAGGCCAACCCCATCAGCGGCGTGACGGTGGGCGAGCGCGCCATCTTCGCCCATCGGCGCGTGGAGAACTGGCCGATCCACGTCGCCGTCCGCACGAACCTGGACCCGGTGCTGGCCGCGTGGCGTTCGGGCCTCGCCGCCTATGCCGGGCTGGCGGCCGCCGCGGCGACCGCCCTGCTGGCCCTGTCCGCCTTCGGCTTCCGGCAGGCCAAGGCCGCCCGGCTGGTCCGCGAACGGCTGGAAGCGCGGGTGCGGGAGCGCACCGCCTCCCTGGAATCGGCGCTCGCCCAGCGCGACGAGGTGCTGGCCCAGAAGGACCTGCTGATGCGGGAGGTCAACCACCGCATCAAGAACAGCCTGCAGGTGGTCTCCAGCCTGCTGGCCCTGCAAGGCCAGGGCGCCCAAACCCCCGAGGCGCGCGCCAGCCTGAACGAGGCGGGGCGCCGTGTCCGCGCGGTCAGCGACATCCACCAGCTTCTCTACAAGGTGGACGACGTCCGCCTCGTGCCCTTCCACGACTATCTGACCGCTCTCTGCCGCGACGTGGAGCGCTCCGCCCTGGCGGACAGCGGCGACTGGCGGCTGAAGCTGGCGGTGGAGCCCGTGCAGGTGCCGACGGACCAAGCCGTTCCGCTGGGCCTGATCGCCAACGAGCTGCTGATGAACGCCGTGAAGCACGCCTATCCGGACGGCGGCCCCAAGCCCATCACCGTGGGGCTGAGCCCAACCGACGGCGGCGTGCGCCTGACCATCGCGGACGAGGGCGCCGGCCTGCCGGAGGGATTCGACTGGCGGCGCAGCGGCAGCCTGGGCATGCGTCTGGTCCACGCGTTGAGCAGCCAGCTCGGCACCACCCTGTCCGTCGAGCGGCTGCACCCCGGCACCCGCTTCACGGTCGATGTGTCTTTGGCCCCCGTTGCCTGATTGGGCCGCCTGATCAGATTTCCGTTCCAACGGTGGCCTTGCGCCGCTCCGCCTCCAGCGTCGCGCGGGCGCGTTCGCGGTGTTCGGGCTTCATGTTGTTGCTGACGGCCCGGACGGCGGCGGCCAGCACCGCCGCGTCGTCCACGAACCCGATGCCGACCAGCCAATCCGGTATGGCGTCCGCCGGCAGCACGAAATAGGCCAGCGCGGCCATCAGCATCGCCTTGGCCTTGAACGGAGTCCGCGGATCGGTCGCGCAGTAGAAGGCGGCCAGCGCCTCTTCCAGGAACGGCACGCGGTGGAGGTTGGCCCTCAGCGTGTCCCAGAAGCGGCGGCGCACGTAGCGCTCGTCCCGTTCGGCGCGGAGCCGGTCGATCACGGCCGGCAGCATCGAACTGGTCTTGCCCCCATCGGTCGCAGTCTGCATGGAATCCCCCCGCCCGACCGCTGCCCCCCGTTCCGGTTGCGGAAGCGGTCTGTTACACAGGTGTGCCCTTGAACAGATTTACTGGGCCTAAACAGCGCAGCGGCGCCAACGCTCCCGAACGGGACGCCGAAAATGGAGGAGGAACACGCCATGACCATGAAGAAGGGCTACAAGGACCTGCTGGCGGAGGCCAACAGCCGCATCCAGACCATCACGCCCAAGGAGGCGCTGGCCCTGCACGGCGATCCCGACGTGGTGTTCGTGGACATCCGCGACCCACGCGAACTGACCCGCGACGGGATGATTCCCGGCGCCTTCCCGGCCACGCGCGGCATGCTGGAGTTCTGGGTCGACCCGGAGAGCCCCTACCACAAGCCGATCTTCGCGTCGGGCAAGCGCTTCGTCTTCTACTGCGCCAGCGGCTGGCGGTCGGCGCTCGCCACCGACACGGTGCAGAGCATGGGTCTGGAGAACGTCTGCCACCTGGAGGGCGGCTTCAAGGCCTGGAAGGACGCCGGCCTGCCGGTTGCTACCGTGGAAAAGAAGGAGGGCTGACCGCCATGGAACCCCATCCTATGGAACAGCGCATCAGCCTGATCACGTTGGGCGTCGCCGACCTCGCCCGCAGCCGCCGCTTCTATGAGGACGGGATGGGTTGGACACCCTCCCCCGCCAGCCAGGAGGCGATCGTCTTCTTCCAGCTCGGCGGGATCGGGCTGGCGCTCTACGGCCGGGAGGCCCTGGCCGAGGACGCTCATCTGGCCGAGTCCGGCCCGACCTCCGGCTTCGGCGGCATCACGCTGGCCCACAACGTCCGCAGCCGGGAGGAGGTCGCCGCCGTGCTCGCCCGGGCCGAACGGGCCGGCGGACGCATCCTGAAGCCGGCACAGGACGTCTTCTGGGGTGGCCACAGCGGCTATTTCGCCGACCCCGACGGCCACCCGTGGGAAGTCTGCTGGAACCCGCACTTCCCCCTGGCGGAGGACGGGAGTTTGCAACTGCCGGGGTGAGCACCGCCCCTTGCTTTCTTATGAAAGAATTCTACTATGAATTTTCATAGGAAAGCCGAGGAGCATTCCATGCAGCCCAACGCGACGGTCGCCTCGGCGGAGGCGCAGGTGGTCAGCAAGGCGGTTCTCCGCGCGGCGGAGCAGCTTGGTGTGGCGAACAGTGTGCTCGCCCGGACCATCGGCGTGTCGGAGGCGACGGTTTCGCGCATGCGCAACCAAGGGCTTGTCCTGGCACCGGCCGACAAGGCCTTTGAGCTGGCCGTCCTGTTCGTCCGGCTTTACCGGTCGCTGGACGCCGTGACCGGCGGCGATTCGACTGTCGCGCGGGCGTGGCTCGCCAACATGAACACCGCCCTGGACGGTCGCCCCATCGACCGCATTCAGACGATCACTGGGCTGACGCATGTCATCGGCTATCTGGACTCCCGCCGCGCTCTCGTCTGAGGCCCGACCGCTGGCCGGAACGGGCTGGCGGCTGGTCGAGGCCCAGCACAAGGTGTCCACGCTCAAGCTGGTCGACACGCTGGAGGAGCAGGACATTCTGGAGCGGCTGATCGAGCGGACCAAGCCGCCGGTGCCCGAGGACTGCCGGGGCCTGCATTACCTGCTGGCGACCCCGTTCCGCTACGACGCGCCCTACCCCGCCGGGTCGCGGTTCCGGCGCGCGGGGATGACGCCGGGGGTCTTCTACGCCGCGGAGGCCGTGGGCACGGCAGTGGCCGAACTGACCTTCTACCGGCTGCTGTTCTACGCCGAATCGCCGCAAACGCCCTGGCCGGCCAATCCGGCGGAATACACGGCGTTCGGCGTTCCCTACGGCACCGACTTTGGGCTCGACCTCACGGCCCCGTCCCTCGATACCGATGCGGCGGACTGGTCCCACTCCACGGAGTACGGCCCCTGCCAAATGCTGGCCGACGTCGCCCGCAAGGCGGGGATCCTGGCGATCCGCTACGCGTCCGTACGCGATCCGGAACGGGGGGCCGCCTTGGCCCTGTTGAGCTGCACCGCGTTTCGGGCCAAGGCGCCGGAGCTGTTCCAGACTTGGCGGATTTATCTGCGCGCCACCGGTGCCCAAGCCCTGTGCGAGTTTCCGGGCAGGCGAATCGAGTTCGACCGTTCGGCCTTCGCTGCCGACCCGCGCATCGCCGGCATGCGCTGGAACCGGTAGCCTGAAACGAAACGAGGGGGCCTCTCGGCCCCCTCGCGTCACGCACATGCGTCAACTCGACCCGACTTGTGTCAAGTCTTCTTGACGTCGGCCTTACTTGACGTTCTGGCGCGCCATAGCGCCCAGGCGCAGGCGGAGCGCGTTCAGCTTGATGAAGCCTTCCGCGTCCTTCTGGTTGTAGACGCTGTCTTCCTCGAACGTCACATAGTCCATGCGGTAGAGCGAGTTCGGCGACTTGCGGCCCACCACCGTGACGTTGCCCTTGAACAGCTTCAGACGGACGGTGCCGTTGACCGTCTCCTGCGTCTGGTCGATCAGGGCCTGGAGCGCCAGACGCTCCGGGCTGAACCAGTAGCCGCAGTAGATCAGCTCCGCGTAGCGCGGCATCAGCTCATCCTTCAGGTGGCCGGCGCCGCGGTCGAGCGTGATGCTCTCCATCGCGCGGTGCGCGGCCAGCAGGATGGTGCCGCCCGGCGTCTCGTACACGCCGCGCGACTTCATGCCGACGTAGCGGTTCTCGACGAGGTCGAGGCGGCCGATGCCGTTCTCGCCGCCCAGGCGGTTCAGCTCGGTCAGCAGGGCCGCCGGCGACAGGGCCTTGCCGTCGATGGCGACCGCGTCGCCACGCTTGAACTCGATCTCGACGTAGGTCGGGGTGTCCGGCGCCTTTTCCGGAGCGACCGAGCGGGTGAACATGTCCTCGAACGGCTCGACCCACGGATCCTCCAGCGCCTTGCCCTCGTAGGAGATGTGCAGGAGGTTGGCGTCGGTGGAGTACGGCGCCTCACCGCGCTTGTCCTTGGCGATCGGGATCTGGTTCTTCTCGGCGTAGTCGATCAGCCGGGTGCGGCTGTTCAGGTCCCATTCGCGCCAGGGGGCGATGATCTTGATGTCCGGGCGCAGGGCGTAATAGCCCAGCTCGAACCGCACCTGATCGTTGCCCTTGCCGGTGGCGCCGTGGGCGACCGCGTCGGCGCCGACCTGGTTGGCGATCTCGATCTGGCGCTTGGCGATCAGCGGCCGCGCGATCGAGGTGCCGAGCAGGTAGGTGCCCTCATAGAGGGTGTTGGCGCGGAACATCGGGAACACGAAGTCGCGCACGAACTCCTCGCGGAGGTCGTCGATGAAGATGTTCTCCGGCTTGATGCCCAGGAGTTCCGCCTTCTTGCGCGCGGGCTCCAGCTCCTCGCCCTGGCCGAGGTCGGCGGTGAAGGTCACCACCTCGCATTGATAGGTCTCCTGCAGCCACTTCAGGATGACCGAGGTGTCGAGGCCGCCCGAATAGGCGAGCACCACTTTCTTGATCTGTTTGCCGGACGCACCGCTCATGGGAGTACTCACGCGGATGGAGAGAAAAGTCGGTGCCGGACAGTAGCCCTACGCCCGATGCGAATCAATCCGTTGCGGCGTCGGCGGTGACGGTCGCGGCCGGGCGCCGGTCCACGAAGGGCCAGCGGATGTAGGCGTAGACCCACAGCGCGATGATGTCGGCGCCGTTGATCAACAGCACCAGCGCCCACAACGGGCTGCGCCCGCCCTTGGCCAGCAGCCAGCCGCCGAAGACCAGCTTCAGCATCAGCAGGATCGCCATGACGAGGTTCGACACCCACGGGTCCATCGCCATGATGGAGGCCCAGGGCTGCCAGTAGACGGCGTTCAGGATCGCGACGATCGAATCCATCAGACGGTCCTCCGCGCCTTGCGCACCGGGGCCGGCGCGTCCACCAGCATGCGCGCGGGCCAGCGGCGCACGGTCAGGATGCCCAACACGGCGACCAGCCCGACCACCGGCAGGAAGATCAGCAACGCCCACCACGGCGCGAATCCGGCGCGCCGGAAAATGCGCATCAGCGGCCAGACGGCCGCGGCGTTGAACAGGAACAGCACAAGGCCGGGATCGACGGCGAATTCAGGCACGGGGGTCTCCAGACGGGCACGCAAAACACCCCCTCTCCCATCGGGGATGGGAGAGGGGGATAAATCACGATGCCAGGGCCGCGTCCTTTTCCGCCAGCACCTTTTCGATCGCCGCGCGATCCGCGGCGGACAGGCGCACCGACGCGCTCTTCAACTGCCCACACGCCGCCATGATGTCCTCGCCGCGGGTGGTGCGGACGGGGCTGGCGTAGCCGGCGGCGTTCACCAGATCGCCGAAGACCTGGATCGCCTTGTCGGTGGAGCGCTCGTAGGGCGCGCCCGGCCAGGGGTTGAAAGGGATCAGGTTGATCTTGGATGGAATGCCTTCCAGCATCTTCACCAGCGCCCGCGCGTCGGCGGGGCTGTCGTTGATGCCCTTCAGCATCACATATTCGAAGGTGATGCGCCGCGCGTTGTTCAGGCCCGGGTAGTTCCGGCAGGCGTCCATCAGCTCCTTCAGCGGATACTTCCGGTTGATGGGCATGATGAGATCGCGCAGCTCGTCCGTGACGGCGTGCAGGCTGACGGCGAGGTTGACGTTCAGTTCCTCCCCGCAGCGCTTCATCATCGGCACGACGCCAGAGGTGGACAGCGTGATCCGCCGCTTGGAAATGGAGATGCCGTCGCCGTCCATGACGATCTTCAGCGCCTTGGCGACGTTCTCGTAGTTAAACAGCGGCTCGCCCATCCCCATCATGACGATGTTGGAGATCATGCGCCCGTCCGGCGGGGCCGGCCATTCGCCCAGCGCGTCGCGCGCCAGCATCACCTGCGCCACGATCTCCGACGCGTCCAGATTGCGCACCAGCCGCTGCGTGCCTGTGTGGCAGAAGCGGCAGGTCAGGGTGCAGCCGACCTGGGAGGAGACGCAGAGCGTGCCGCGGTCCTCTTCGGGGATGTGGACGCTTTCCACCTCCTGCCCGTCGGGCATGCGCAGCAGCCACTTGCGCGTGCCGTCCACCGACTTCAGGTCGCGCACGACCGTCGGGCGGGCGACGGCGTAGCTCTCGGCCAGCTTCTCGCGCACCGGCTTGGCGAGTGTGGTCATCACCGCGAAGTCGGTCGCTCCGCGATGGTAGATCCAATGCCAGAGCTGGCGGGCCCGGAACTTTTCCAGGCCGATGGATAGCATTTCGGCTTCCAGCTCGTCGCGGGACAGGCCGACAAGGTTTTTGCGCCCGTCGGCAACATGGGCCGGCAGGGCTAGGGCTTCAGCGGGGATGGAGGCGCTCATGGCCCCCTAGATAGGGCCATGAGCCGCAAGAGTCAAAAGACCGAGTCGGCGATTCGGTGAAAACTTTACCGCTTCACGCCGCAGGCCTGGTTGATGGCGTCGAATGCCTGGACCGCGCCGTCGGTGCTGTAGGTGTCGGTGGTCTTGGTGCCGCGCGCGGAGATGCCCTTCACCACCAGGGGCTTGCCCTTGGCGTCGCGCAGGGCGGCGGTGATGCCCTTGTCGTCGGCGTCGCGCGCCCAGGCGGTCTCGCCCTCGTTGTACAGCTTGAAGGTCTTGCCGGCGACCTCCACCACCGTGTCGGCGTCCTTCTTGTAGGAATAGCCGGCGATGAAGCTGACCACGTCCAGCGCCTTTTCCGCCGGGCGGTGGGTCACCAGCATGAAGGCCTCGCCCCGCTTGGCGGCGGCGGGCTCCTTCTTCTTGGGCTGGCTGGAGATGTAGCAGACCTTGTGCCCGCCTTCCTCGAAGGCGAAGGCGTTCCAGTCCTTGTAGGTGCCGAGCAGGCGCGGGTCGGCGGCCATCGCGCCGGTTGCGGCAGCGGCGGCCAGGACCACGGGGCCGGCCAGGAGCAGGGCGGCGCCGGCGGCGCGACGAAGGGTGCGGGACGGCAACATCGCTGGGCGAATGCTCACGTAATTTCGCGATACGGGGTTTCGAAGGGACGGGTTTCGCAGGAATGGGTGACGGAAAGGTCTTGGAACGGCCGGGACACTACCCCAATTCGGACAGCGTTTCCAGGGCCGCACGGGGCGGACGGCGAAGGTCATAGCCTGCCCCTTTCGAACGGGGAGTGATCCGGCGGGCGCGCCGCTGCGTAGAAGGCGCATCGGAAGCAGAACCGCCATGATGCCGCTCACCCTTCGACGCCCGGACACACGCTTTGCAGGGGAAAGACGCACGCGCCATCTTGTGCCGTGCGCGCCGTTCGCCTTCAATGCGGGCATGCAGGACATTGGTCCCCCAGCCACCGGGTCGGCCCGGACGCTCGAAGAACTGCTGCTCGCGGTCGGGCGGGGGCGTGACCGCGCGGCCTTCGCGGAGCTGTTCGGCCATTTCGCCCCGCGGCTGAAGGCCTATCTGCGCCGCCAGGGCTGCGATGCCGGCGGGGCGGAGGAGCTGGTGCAGGAGGTGATGCTTCTGGTCTGGCGCCGTGCGGAGACCTACGACCCGGCGCAGGCGTCGGCCAGCACCTGGGTCTTCACCATCGCCCGCAACAAGCGGATCGACGTGCTGCGGCGGGAGCAGCGGCCGGAGATCGACCCGGACGACCCCGCCCTGGTCCCCGACCCGCTGGAGAGCGCCGACCACCGCGTGGAAGCGAAGGAGACCACCGGCCGCCTGCGCGCGGCCCTGAAGGACCTGCCGCCGGAACAGGCCGAGCTGCTGCGGCTCGCCTATTTCGAGGACAAGCCCCACAGCGTGATCTCGTCGGAGCGGGGAATCCCCCTCGGCACCGTGAAGTCGCGCCTGCGGCTGGCCATGGAACGCCTGCGCAAGGCCTTGAGGGACACCGCATGACCCTGCCGACGCATCATCCCCCAACGCACCATCCGGGCGATACGCTGCTGATCGATTACGCCGGCGGGGCGCTGGACGAGGCGGTGTCGCTCGCCGTCGCGACGCATCTGGCGCTGTGCCCCTGCTGCCGGCTGAACGTCGCCGAGATGGAGGCCATCGGCGGCGCGCTGCTGGAGGAAATCGAACCGGAAGCGGTCTCTCCCGCCTGCCTGAAGGCCGTGCTGGCCCGCCTGGACGAGCATCCCCCGCTGCCCCGCGCGCCCCGGCCGACGCCTGGGCCGACGCAACCGCTCATGCGGGCCGCCGAGTCGCCGCTTCTGCCCGAGCCGTTGCGCCGCTACGTCGGCGACGATCTGTCGCGGCTGCCCTGGACATCGCTGATGCGCGGCATGGACTGCTGCGATCTTCCCTTGTTCGGGCCGACCACCGGCCGGGGCCGGGCGCGGCTGATGCGCATGAAGGGCGGCGTCGGCCCGCCGCAGCACACCCATCGGGGCATCGAGCTGACGCTGGTGCTGGACGGCGGCTTCACCGACGACCTGGGCCAGTTCCTGCGCGGCGACCTCGCCGTCGGCGACGAGTCGGTCCGGCACCGCCCGGTGGCCGACGAGGAAGGCTGCCTGTGCCTTGCGGTCACCGTCGGCACCCTGCGCTTCACCGGCCCCTTTGGGCGGTTCCTGAACCCGTTTGTAAAGTTCTGAGGGCGTGAAGGTCTGAGGAAAATCGGAAGCGGCGGAGAGCGGCGAGGCGCCCTCCGCCGTTTTTTCCCGTTCACGCCCGGTCGGCGGCCTCGCCAATGACGGGAACGCCGTCGAGTTCGCGGGGCAGATCGCTTGGGACGCTTGGGCTGAACTTGACCTTGAGGGCGTATTCGTCGCCCTGCTGCGCGATGTCGACGCGGTTCATGCCCGGCAACTGGCTGAGCGTCGACAGGTAGCGGTCACGGGCGGCTTCGGCGGCTTCCTTCGTCACGGACATGACAACCTCCCCAGGTGTTTTGACAAAGGTTGGGTTCGCCCCGATGTCCGTCAACGGCTCATTCGCCGACGCGGGGCCATCCCTTACGGAACAGGCAACCACTGCCGCTGCACGGGGCAAGGGACTTTACACGACCCTCCGCTTCATGAATTATTGGAGAGAGAACCGCGCATAAATGAAGTCGACTCCGCAGGATGTCGTTGTATATATCAAGCACACAACGACAGACGGCGCCCACGACAACTGCCCTCATCGGTCACCTTGATGTGCCGACAAAACAGGCAATATTGCAATGACTTCAGAAGAGCCGGATTTTATTGAAAAAGGAGCCTTGCGCGCGACGCGCGCATATCATATGACCAACATACGGCTTTCGCGCCGAGCGCTATCGCAACGCAAGCAGGAGAGGTCATCATGAAGATCAGCGCCCGCAACCAGCTCAAGGGCACCGTCACGCTCGTCGAGCCCGGCCCGATCTCGGCCAAGGTCAAGATCGACCTGGGCGGCGGCAACGTCATCACCTCGACGGTCACCGCCGAAACCGTCGAGGATCTGGGCTTGAAGCCGGGCGACAGCGTCGTCGCCATCATCAAGGCGTCCGACGTCCTGATCGGCAAGTGATGCCGCGGGCGGGCGACCGTCCGGTCACCGCCGAAAAGAGGGGGCGCCTCCGCAGGGAGGCGCCCCCCTTTGTCGTTCAGGCTTTGGTCGTTCCGGCCTTGCGGCCTCACTCGTCGTCGCTGATGATCACCGGTTTCTGGATGCCGCGCATGCGGCGGCGCCGTTCGGGGTTGCGCATGATCTGCCGGCCGTGCTGGTGCTCGCGCAGCGGTTCGGTCGGGCCGCCGACGCGCACCGGGCGCTCGGCGAAGCGGCCCAGACTGATCATGCGGTCGTACATGACCAGCGCGCCGGCCACGCCGACGTTGATGCAGAATTTCATCGGGATCTTCACGACGAAGTCGCAGCGCTCCAGCAGCGGTTCGGACAGGCTGCCGCGCTCCGGCCCCAGCACATAGGCGGCGCGGGTCGGGTGGCGGAAGCTGGGCAGCTCCACCGCGTCCTCGGTCAGCTCCACGCCCACCAGTTGGCAGTCCTTGGGCAGGGCCAGATCGGCCACCCGGTCGTAGACGTAGAGCGGCAGATGCTCAGCCGCGCCCGAGGTGTCGACGAAGCGCGCCTCGCGCAGGTCGGGCTCCGGGTCGATGGCGAAGAAGAAGGAGGCGCCGAAGGCGTGGGCGGAGCGCATCAGGTTGCCGACGTTGCCGGGCTTGCTGATCCGTTCCACCCCGATGGCGAAATATCCACGCATGGTCGCAAATCATCGCTGTTCCGACCCGGTGCCCGCGCGGTCATATCCGCATTGGCCTGACGGGTCTGATGGTGCGGCACCTTGCCTCGGGCCGTGCGCGGAGGCAAGTTTTACGCCCATGAGCCAAGATCATTCCTCCTGCTGCGGCGGCCACGGTCACCACCACGGCCACGCCCACGATTCTTCTCCCGCCCAGGGTCCCGCCGAAGGTCACGCCGACCTGTCCGGCCCGCCCGAGGCGCCGATCCTCGTCGAGGTGACGCGCGGCGGCATGGTGGAGTCCGTCCACCATGGCCGCGCCTGCATCGTCGATTCCGACGGCCGGGTGCTCGCCCAATGGGGCGACATCGAGGCGCCGGTCTATCCGCGCTCCGCCGTCAAGTCCCTGCAGGCGATCCCGCTGGTGGAGACCGGCGCGCTGGACGCCTTCGGACTCAGCGACCAGGAGCTGGCGCTCGCCTGCTCCTCCCACAACGGGGAGATCCGGCACACCCGGCTCGCCGAGGCCTGGATCAAGCGCATCGGCCTGACCGTCGACGACTACGAGTGCGGGTCGCACCTGCCCTATGACACCGAGACCGCGCACGAGATGATCCGCCACGGGGAGGCGCCGACCGCCTTCCACAACAACTGCTCCGGCAAGCACGCGGGCTTCCTGACCACCGCCCTGCACAAGGGGGAGCCGACCAAGGGCTACGTCCGCTTCGACCATCCGGTGCAGCAGCGCATCCTGGGCGTGATGGAGCAGATGACCGGCCAGGATCTGTCGCGCGCCCCCTGGGGCGTGGACGGCTGCGCCATCCCGACCATCGGCATCCCGCTGGGCGCCATCGCCTACGCCATGGCCCGCATCGGCGACCCCAAGGACCTGCCTGACGCGCGGGCCGACGCGGTCACCCGCATCCGCCGCGCCTGGAGGGCGCACCCCTACCTGATCGCCGGCAAGGACAGCTTCGACACGGCGATGATGCAGGCGGCCGGCGGGCTGGTGCTGGTCAAGGGCGGGGCCGAGGGCGTCGGCTGCGCCGTGCTGCCCAAGCAAGGACTGGGCATCGCGCTGAAGATCGACGACGGCGCCCCCCGCGCCCGCGAGGTCGCCATGGCCGCGCTGATCCGCGCCACCAACGTGCTGAGCGAGCAGCTCTGGTCGCGGGCGTCGCAGCTCCTCACCCAGCCGATCACCAACCGCAACGGCCTTGAGGTCGGCGTGGTGCGCCCGGCGGAGAGCTTGCCCGGGGAGATTGCACAGCCTTAACATCGCAAGCGCGATCAAGAGGCCCTCCGCTAGGGTGACGGGCACGGAGGAACCATGACCAAGCCCGACACCCTGCTGGACTACGGACGCCGGATCGAGCGCGTGGTGGACCACATCGCCACGCACCTCGACCTGCCGCTCGACCTGGAGCGGCTGGCGGGCATCGCCTGCTTCTCGCCCTACCACTTCCACCGGATCTACCGCGCCATGACCGGGGAGACGGCGGCCGACACGCTGCGCCGCCTTCGCCTGCACCGCGCAGCGGGCCATCTGGTGCAGGGCACGGACGAGATCGCGCGCATCGCCCGCCGGGCCGGCTACGGCAGTGTGGAGGCCTTCACCCGCGCCTTCGGCCAGACCTACGGGGTGAGCCCCGCGGCCTACCGGCGCCATGGCCGTCTGGTCCCTCCGCCCAACCATCCCACGGACACGGAGGCACCCATGTACGACGTCACCATCCAAGACCTGCCACCCCTGCGCGTGGTCGCCATGGACCATTGCGGCCCCTACATCGCCATCGGCACGACCTTCGAGAAGCTGTACGCCTGGGCCGCCGCCCGCGGCCTGCTGGGGCCGGAGACGCGCGCCTTCGCCGTCTATTACGACGACCCGGAGTCGGTCCCGGCCGACAAGCTGCGCTCCAAGGCCGCCCTGGACCTCGGGCGCGAGGCGCCGGAGGACGCGGCGGTGCACCCCCTGGACATCGCCGGCGGCCGGCACGCGGTGCTGGTGCACAAGGGTCCTTACGCGGAGCTGGAGCGGGCCTACCGCTGGCTCTACCGCGACTGGCTGCCGACGAGCGGCCAAACCCCGGCCCACCGCCCCGCCGTCGAGCAATACCTGAACAACTCCCGAAACCTGCCCCCTGAGGAGTGGCTGACGGAGATCCGGCTGCCGCTGGAATAGCTGGACTGTCATGGAGCGGGCGCGGTGCTATTGTCCGGCACCCGCCCCACCAGACCGGCTGCCTATTCCATGAGCATCGACACACTGCGCGCCCAGTACGAGGCCTACCCGTACCCCGCGCGCAACCCGGCCGACGAGAAGAAACGCCTGATCACCGGGTCGCCCAGCCACCTGGACGAGGTGAACCACTTCGTCTTCGGCGGGCGGCTGGACCACGGCAAGCCGCTGACTGTGCTGGTGGCCGGCGGCGGCACCGGGGACGGCACCATCATGATCGCCCAGCAGATGGCCGACGCCGGCAATCCGGGGCGCGTCACCTACCTGGACCTGTCGGACGCCGCCCGCGCCGTCGCGGAGGCACGGGCCAAGGCGCGCGGGCTGACCAACATCGACTTCCGGCGCGGCTCCCTTCTGGAGTTGGAGGGGCTGGGGCCGTTCGACTACATCGACTGTTGCGGCGTGCTGCACCACCTGGACGATCCGCCCGCCGGCCTGCGGTCCCTGACGGGCGCCCTGAAGCCGGGCGGGGGCATCGGGCTGATGGTCTACGCGCCGCTGGGCCGCACCGGCGTCTACCCCATGCAGGCGGCCCTGCGCACCATCACCCGGGACTTGCCCCCCAATGAGAAGGTGGCGCTCGCCAAGCGGCTGATCGGGCACCTGCCGCGCTCCAACTGGCTGCTGAACAACCCCTTCATCGGCGACCACAAACAGGCGGACGCTGACCTCTACGACCTGCTGCTGCATTCCTGCGACCGGCCCTACACGGTGACGGAGCTGGCGGAGCTGGCCGGCACGGCCGACCTCGCGATCGCCGCGCTGATCGAGCCGTCCCGCTACGAGCCGTCGGTCTGGGTCAAGGATCCGCGCGTGCTGAAGCGGCTGGACGGCCTGCCCTGGCTGGAGCGCGCCGCCTGGGCGGAGCAGGTCACCGGCGCCATGACCAAGCACATCGCCTACCTCGTCCGCCCGCAGGATGTGGACGCCGCCGTCGCCCGTCCCGACAGGCCGGACGTGGTGCCGGTCCTGCGCGACCTGGACGGCGCCGCCATCGCCAAGGGCCTGCCCCCCGGCGGCAGCCTGGAGGCGGACCTGATGGGCGCCGTCGTCCCCCTTCCCCTGCCCCGCCTCGCCGGCCCGATCCTGGCGCGGGTCGACGGCCGGACCACCCTGGGCGCGATCCACGAAGCCGTCGCCGAAAAAGCGGGCACCCTGCCCTGGGACGCCTTCCTGACCCAGTTCCAGCAGCTCTTCGCCGCCCTGAACGGCGTCAACAAGATGTATCTGCGCCGCCCCTGATTCCCCTCCTCCAACAAAAAAATCCGCCGCCGGGGAGGCCCCGGCGGCGGAAGTCATGGAGGAAACAACCAGGCAGAACGAACGCTTGGTGACAGACCTTAGTGGATGGTCTCGCCGTGCAGGGCGAGGTCCAGGCCGTCGCGCTCCACGTCCTCGTCCACGCGCAGGCCGATCACCACGTCGATGACCTTCAGCAGGACGAAGGTGGCGACGGCGCACCAGACGGCGGTGTAGGCGATGCCCTGAACCTGGATCCACACCTGGGCGGCGTTGCCTTCCAGCAGGCCCAGCGTGGCATTCGGGGTGTCCTTCAGGACGGAGGCGAAGGCGCCTTCGCTGTTCGACACCGACATCTTGGCGAACACGCCGGTCAGCAGGGCGCCGACCAGACCGCCGACGCCGTGCACGCCGAAGGCGTCCAGGCTGTCGTCATAGCCCAGGGCGTGCTTCAGGCTGGTGGCGGACCAGAAGCAGATCACGCCGGCGACCAGACCGATGATGATGGCGCCCGTCGCGTCGACGAAACCGGCGGCCGGGGTCACGGCGACGAGGCCGGCGACCGCACCCGAGATGATGCCGAGAACCGACGGCTTGCCCTTGGCGGCCCACTCCGCGAACATCCAGCCCAGCGCCGCACCGGCGGTGGCGATGTGCGTGGCGGCCATGGCCATGCCGGCGCGCGGACCGGCGGTCAGCGCCGAACCGGCGTTGAAGCCGAACCAACCCACCCACAGCAGCGAGGCGCCGATCAGCGACAGCACCAGGTTGTGCGGCATGAAGTTTTCCTTCGGGTAGCCCTTGCGCTTGCCCACCACGATGGCGGCGATCAGGCCGGCGATGCCCGCGTTGATGTGCACGACCGTGCCACCCGCGAAGTCCAGGACGCCCAGGCTGAACAGGAAGCCGGCCGGGTGCCAGACCCAGTGGGCGATCGGCGCGTAGACGACCAGCGACCACAGGGCCGTGAAGATCAGCAGCGACGAGAACTTCATGCGGTCCGCGAAGGCGCCGGTGATCAGCGCCGGCGTGATGATCGCGAAGGTCATCTGGAACATCATGAAGACCGGCTCGGGGATCGTCGTCGGCACGGCGGCCGACAGCCCGTCACCCAGAGTGAAGGCCTTCGTGAAGTCCAGGCCGTTCAGGAACAGGCGGTCCAGGCCGCCGATGTAGGCGCCCTCGCCGGTGAAGGCCAGGCTGTAGCCGATGACGTACCAGAGCACGCTGATGAGGCAGGTGATCGCGAAGCTCTGCATCACGGTGGCGAGCACGTTCATCTTGCGGACCATGCCGCCGTAGAACAGGGCCAGGCCGGGGATGGTCATCATCAGGACCAGCGCGGTGGACACCAGCATCCACGCCGTGTCGCCGTTGTTCAGGGTCGGCGCGGCCGGAGCGGCGGCAGCCGCCGCAGCCGCCGCGTCCTGGGCGAAGGCGGCGGCAGGCAGACCGGCCGAGCCCAGAATGGCCGCCATCGTCGGCGCGGCTAGAAGGAAGAGACGGCTCATCGAGGCTCCTCTTGATTCGAATGCATCGGCCCGGTTCGCCCCGTCCCCGGATCAGACGGGGCGGCGGGAGGGGCCAAGTTCGCCAAACCAGTTTCAAGAAGCGTGCCACTTCAAAAGGGCTAGGAATCGGGGTGGTTGCGGTTCCGGCTATGACCACAAATCATCCCGCAACCCGAGTCGCAAGACCACTCTGCACAGATCTTGGGCAGCTTTTCGACCCATCCGGACCTGAGCACGTTCGTAGGATTCGGTTGTTATCACGGGAGGGAACGCCGCACCGCCGCCTGTCGCCGGCCGGCATTCCAGGCGTGTGGCTATTTTTTAGGCAATGATGTGCGCCGCTTTCCTGCACACAGCTTGGGCGGTGGGCCTATTTCCACGCTGTCCCCCTCGGCCTATTGGCCCGCAAGGGGGAATGTGGCACGGTCACGCTCGCGCTGTTCGGGTGGGGGCGCACCGAACCACCCCGCCGGACGGCCGTAAGGATGGTCGGCGACAAGAAGAACCGAAAGGGGACCACCATGCTCGACAAACGGGATCTGCGTCTGGCGCCGCGTCGTGCGGTGGCCTTGGTTCTGGCCGGCGGGCGGGGCAGCCGCCTGAAGCAGCTCACCGACCGGCGCGCCAAGCCCGCCACCTATTTCGGCGGCAAGTTCCGGATCATCGATTTCGCGCTGTCGAACTGCATCAACTCGGGCTTCCGCCGCATCGGCGTGCTGACCCAGTACAAGTCGCACAGCCTGCTGCGCCACCTGCAGCGCGGCTGGAACTTCTTTCGCGGCGAGATGAACGAGTTCTGCGACCTGCTGCCCGCCCAGCAGCGCATCAGCGAGACCGCCTGGTACCAGGGCACCGCCGACGCCGTGTACCAGAACCTGGACATCCTGCGCGGGCATGACCCGGAATACATCCTGATCCTGGCCGGCGACCACATCTACAAGATGGACTACGGCGCGCTGCTGCTGGATCACATCGCCAAGAAGGCCGACGTGACGGTGCCCTGCATTGAGGTGCCGCGCCCGCAGGCCACCGGCTTCGGCGTGATGCACATCGACGAAACGCAGCGCGTCATCGACTTCATCGAAAAGCCGGCCGACCCGCCGCCGATGCCGGGCAAGCCCGACAAGGCGCTGGCCAGCATGGGCATCTACGTCTTCAACGCGCAGTTCCTGTACGAACAGCTGGAGCGCGACGCCAACGCGCCGGGCTCCAGTCGCGACTTCGGCAAGGACATCATCCCGCATCTGGTGAAGAGCGGCGCGCGCGTGATGGCGCACGACTTCGCCGAATCGGCCATCCTGAACGGCCACGAGTCCGAGCCCTACTGGCGCGACGTCGGCACCATCGACGCCTATTGGGAGGCCAACCTGGACCTCTGCCACGTCACGCCGCAGTTGAACATGTACGACCGCGAGTGGCCGATCTTCACCTACCAGGAGCAGCTTCCCCCCGCCAAGTTCGTCTTCGACGACGAGGACCGGCGCGGCATGGCGGTGGACAGCCTGGTGTCCGGCGGCTGCATCATCTCCGGCTCGCTGGTGAAGAACTCGCTGCTGTTCAGCGAGGTGCGCGTCAACTCCTACACCGAGCTGCACGAGGCGGTGGTCCTGCCGGACTGCGACATCGGCCGCCACTGCCGCCTGCGCAAGGTGGTCATCGACCGCGGCGTGACGATCCCCGAGGGCCTCGTCGTCGGCGAGGATCCGGAGCTGGACGCCAAGCGCTTCCACCGCAGCGAGGGCGGCGTCTGCCTGATCACCCAGGACATGATCGACCGCCTGCCGAAGTGAATGATGCAGACTTCCGCGTCCGTCATCCCCGCGAAGGCGGGGATCCAGAGCCGCTCGGGAACCTCTCGAAATGCCCTGGATTCCCGCTTTCGCGGGAATGACGGAGACAATGAAAAATAAAAAGAAAGACCGACCTCCCCATGCGCGTCCTGTTCGTCACGCCGGAATGCTACCCGCTCGTCAAGACCGGCGGGCTGGCCGACGTCTCCGCCGCCCTGCCCGCCGCCCTGAACCACGCGGGGGCCGACGTCCGCCTGCTGATGCCCGGCTATCCGGCGGTGCTGAACGGCCTGACCAACCTGCACGAGGTGGGGGAGCTGATCACCGACCTGCCCGGCTGCGACCGCGCGCAACTGATGATCGGCCGCACGCCGGACGGGGTTCTGGCCTACGCGCTGGACGCGCCGTCGCTCTTCAACCGGCCGGGCAACCCCTATCTGGGGCCGGACGGCAACGACTGGCCGGACAACGCCCTTCGCTTCGCAGCACTCTCCTGGTGCGCGGCGGGCTTCGCGTCCCACGCATCCTACGATCCCTGGTGGCGGCCGGATGTGCTGCACGGGCACGACTGGCAGACCGGCCTGATCCCGGCCTATCTGACGCTGCGCCCCGACCGCTTCGACGGGCCTTTCCGCCCGGCGACCGTGATGACCATCCACAACATCGCCTACCAGGGCCAGTTCGGCGCCTGGATGATGGGCGACCTGGGCCTGCCCTCCGCCGCCTACCGCGTTGACGGCGTGGAGTATTACGGCGGCATCGGCTACCTGAAGGCCGGCTGCCTCTACGCCGACCGCCTGACCACGGTCAGCCCCACCTACGCCCACGAGATCCAGACCGACGAGCACGGGTCGGGCCTGCAAGGGCTGCTGGCCGGGCGGGCCGACGCGCTGACCGGCATCCTGAACGGCGTGGACTATCACGTCTGGGACCCGACCACCGATCCGCTCATCGCCGCCCGCTACAGCGCCAATGACCTGGGCGGCAAAGATCTGTGCAAGGCCGACCTGCAATCCGCCTTCGGCCTGGACCGCCGCCCCGACGCCCCGCTGGCCGCCGTGGTCAGCCGCCTGACCTGGCACAAGGGCCTGGATCTGGTGCTGGAGGCTGCGACCCAGTGGGTGGCCTGGGGCGGGCAGCTCGTGGTGCTCGGCACCGGCGAGCATGGGCTGGAGGCCGGCTTCCGCCACCTCGCCACCTGGCACCCGCAGTCGGTCGGCGTGCGCATCGGCTATGACGAGGCGCTGTCCCACCGCATCCAGGCCGGCGCCGACATCCTGCTGGTCCCCTCCCGGTCGGAGCCCTGCGGCCTGACGCAGCTCTACGCCCTGAAATACGGAACCCTGCCGCTGGTCCGCCGCACCGGCGGTCTGGCCGACACCATCGTGGACGCCAACCCGGCGGCGGCCAACGACGGCAGCGCCACCGGCTTCCAGTTCGTCAACCCGACCGCGCAGGAACTGACCTGGGCGCTGCGCCGCGCCATGACCAGCTACCGCAAGCCGGAACGCTGGCACACGATGCAGCAGCGCGCCATGACCCGCGACTTCGGCTGGCACGGCCCGGCCGAGGAGTACATGGAGCTTTACCGGGAGATCGCGCCCGCGCTGGTGGGGTGAGCCTCCCCATCCGGCGGCGGCAGGGAGTCGAGAAAGGCTTGGGTTACGGCCGGCCAATCCGGCCTGCCTAGCTGAACGAACAGGTTGAGCGAGCGTTCGGCCAGGGCGCGGGCCTCTTGCGGCTTGCCGGTTCTGGCGAGCAGCCGGGCAAGATCCAGCCCGACCACGGCGATGCCGTCGGCGCGGCCGATCTCAACGGTGGTGTTGTAAGCGAAGGTCAAAGCCTCCAGCGCGCTTTTCGCGGCCGCGTTGTCGAGGGAGGGGCCGCGAAGCCGCAGCAAGGCAATGGACCAGTGGGCATTGGCTTGGCCGTCCCTATCGCCGAGTTCCTCGTAAATCCCAAGCGCTTCCTGGTGAAGGGCAAGCGCCTCCTCCACCGCACCGCGGTTCGCCTTCAGACGCGCGATGCTCCCCAGCGTCAACGCCCGCATCTGCACGTCGCCGAGTTCTTCGTAAATCCCAAGCGCCTCCTGGTGAAGGGCAAGCGCCTCCTCCACCGCGCCGTGGTTCGCCTTCAGACGCGCGATGTCCCCCAGCGTCACCGCCCGCGACCGCACGTCGCCGAGTTCCTCATAAACCCCAAGCTCCTCCTGGTGGAGAGCAAGCGCCTCCTCCACCGCGCCGCGATCCGCCTTCAGACGCGCGATGTCCCCCAGCGTCACCGCCCGCGACCGCACGTCGCCGAGTTCCTCGTAGACCCCAAGCGCCTCCTGGTGGAGGGCGAGCGCCTCCTCCACCTCGCCGCGGTTCGCCTTCAGCCACGCGATGCTGCCCAGTGTCACCGCCCGCGACCGCACGTCGCCGAGACTCTCGTAAATCCCAAGCGCCTCTTGGAAAAGGGCCAGAGCCCCCTCCGGCTTGCCTTGGTGCGCAAGGATTCGGGCGGCGCGCCCCTCGGCATTGGCGGTCAGCCTGCCGTCTCCGAGTTGTCGCGCTATCGCCAGCGCTTCCTCAGCGGCCAGGAGCGAAGCGCCGTAGTCGCCGACACGTTCGGTGACGTCCGCAAACTCGATCAGCAAGCGTGCCCGCCGCTCCCCGCCGTCCGATCCGATCTCCTCCAGCATTCGGCGCAGCAGGGCGACGCGCCGCAGCGCATCCTCCTTCAGCTGCGCCTGCCACTCCTCGTCCGGCCGGGGAACCAGCCGATTGAGCTTCTCCACCACCGGCAGGTCCGGTGAGTCGGTGCAGAGGTCGAAGGTGGCCGCCCGCCAGTGCCAGAGGTCGGGGGCGAGCCGGCTGATCGCCGGCAGGGCGAGGCTGGTCACCCACAGCACCAGCGGGGCCGGGCAATGTTCCGGGAAGGCGTCGCGCTGGAAATTGGCGTCGGCCAGCAGGGGGCTCGGCTTGTCACCGTCGCGAACGCCGCCGTTGCCGATGTCGAGGTGCCATTCGATGCCGACGACCCCGACCGCCGCCGGGCGCCCGTCGATCGCCGCGAGCCGCCGCCGGATTTCGGCCAGCAGGACCGCGTCGTCCGGCAGGTCGCGCAGGTCGATGGTCAGCCATTCGATGCCGTCCGCCGCCAGTTCTGCGGTCAGCGCCGCAATCGCTTCGGCGCGCGCGCTGTCGTCGTCGATCACCGCGACGCCGAACTGGAACCCGACCCGCTCCTTCAGGAACGCGCGCAGCAGGGCGTATTCGAGCGCCCGGTCGTGCTCCGGGCCGGGCGTGCCCGCGCCATCGTCACTCGGCGGGTTCGTTGAGGTCCTTAAGGGCATTCTGGAACGCCTTCGAATCCCGGATTACCGGATGCACGTCGTACCACAGGTCGCCGTTCTCGTATTCGAGGACCGCCGAATTGTCGAGCAGCGCCCGAAGCGTCTCGACCGTGCCATCCTGGTCGTTTCCAAAGAGCTTGGTGCGATGCATGGCGGCAAGGAACGGGTAGTAGCTGCGCGCGAAGGGGGCCAGCGTCCGTTCATACTCGATGCGCAGGCGCTTCACCGCCTCTTCCACGCTGCGCTCGTCGATGCGCGGCTGTTCCAGGGCGCGGGCGATGCGGGCCGCCTGACCGACGAGGCGCACCAGATCGCGGATGTTGCCGCCCGACGCGTGGCACAGGCGGTCGATCAGCCCCGGATCGGCGAACAGCGCGGGATCGACCCGGCGTTCCGTCAGGCGGCGCAGCAGGTCGAGGCCCGGCCCTAACGGTGTGCCGTCGCGGCGGCACGCCTTGATGATCGGCATCATGTAGGAGTCGGAGAACACGGTTTCGATCTTGAACGGCGCGAGCGTCGTCGCGACCGGCGCCGTGAAGATCGTATGGGCGTGCACCTGACGCAAAAGTCCGCTGGTGTCGCGGAAGAACTGCCGGGCGATGTCGCCACCCAGCTTGTCCAGATTGTCCTGGATGACCAGAAGATGCGCCGGGCGCCCATTGCGGATCAGCGTGTCGCGGGCCTCGTCCAGCAGCGCGTTGACCTTCGCGATCAGTTCGGTCGCGTAGCTTTGCAGCCGGGTGCGGATTTCCCGGCGCCGGGTCAGGCTGCCCCGCGCCTCCGACTTCACCCGGCCCAGCAGCTTTGCACCCAGGCCGAACACCGAAAACCCGCCGCCCGCTTCCCCCTCTGCCGACGCGGCGGCGGCCGCGGTCGTCTCCCTGACATCGGTTTCGGTCCGTTCGGCGAACCAGCGGCCGACCTCGCCCACGATGCCCTCGTCGATCGGCATGCCGTCGTCTCGGAAGCGGTCGGCGATCTTCTCGCACAGCCACAGCAGGAACAGCGAGTAGTCGAAATCCTCGATCAGGTTCTGTTCGTCCAGCGACAGGTGGATGCAGTAGAATTCGTCGCCGAGGTCCCGCTCGATCAGCTTCAGTTCCGTGGTTTTGCCGCTGCCGCGGTGGCCGGAGAACACGATCTTGACGTAATCCGTCTCCTGCATCCGATCCGCAGGCAGGTCCACGACCTCCCGAAGGCGCAGGCGGAGCACCTTGAGCATGGACACATCCTCCGCCTCGCACAGGCTGACGTAGCGGCGGTCGCCGGCATCCAGCGGCGTCAGGGCCGTCGTCTGCGGCACATCCTCCAGCCGGCGGGCCGGTTGCGTGTCGAGCAGGGCGGGCGGATTGCGGGTCATCAGGGCGGCACTCTGCGTGAAAATCAACTGATTGCCGCATGATGCTCCAGCGGATAAGCAAGCTCAAGCGCGCGTAAGCCGACGAATCCCCATCCGCAGGCGCGGTTTGCGCGTTTCCCGTGTTCCATTCCGCCGCCGTCCGCCCTATGTTCCGCGGGCAAACCAGGGCTCCGGGCACCGATGACTGACCTTTCGCACATCCGCAATTTCTCCATCATCGCGCACATCGACCACGGCAAGTCGACGCTTGCCGACCGGCTGATCCAGCAGTGCGGCGGCCTCGACGCGCGCGAGATGCGCGAGCAGGTGCTCGACAGCATGGACATCGAGCGCGAGCGCGGCATCACCATCAAGGCGCAGACCGTCCGCCTGCTCTACAAGGCCAAGGACGGGCAGCAGTACACGCTGAACCTGATGGACACGCCGGGCCACGTCGACTTCGCCTACGAGGTCAGCCGCAGCCTCGCCGCCTGCGAGGGCTCGATCCTGGTGGTGGACGCCTCTCAGGGTGTGGAGGCGCAGACGCTCGCCAACGTCTATCAGGCGATCGACAACAACCACGAGATCATCCCGGTTCTGAACAAGATCGACCTGCCGGCGGCGGAGCCCGACCGCGTCAAGCAGCAGATCGAGGACGTGATCGGCCTGGACGCCAGCGACGCCGTGGAGATCTCGGCCAAGACCGGCCTGAACATCGACGCGGTGCTGGAGGCGGTGGTGCAGCGCCTGCCCGCCCCCAAGGGCGACGCGGACGCCGAGCTGAAGGCCCTGCTGGTTGATTCCTGGTACGATCCGTACCTGGGCGTGGTCATCCTGGTGCGCGTGGTGGACGGCAAGCTGAAGGTCGGCCAGAAGGTCCGCTTCATGTCCACCGGCAGCGCCCACGACGTGGACCGCGTCGGCGTCTTCACGCCGAAGGCCCTGCTGACCGGCGAGCTGGGGCCGGGCGAGATGGGCTTCATCACGGCGGCCATCAAGGACATCACGCTGACCAAGGTCGGCGACACCATCACCGAGGACCGGAAGCCCGCGGCGGAGCCGCTGGCCGGCTTCAAGCCCTCCGTCCCCGTGGTGTGGTGCGGCCTGTTCCCGGTGGACGCCGCCGACTTCGAACGGCTGCGCGACAGCTTGGGCAAGCTGAAGCTGAACGACGCCAGCTTCCATTACGAGGCGGAAACGTCGGCGGCGCTGGGCTTCGGCTTCCGCTGCGGCTTCCTCGGCCTGCTGCACCTGGAAATCATCCAGGAGCGGCTGGAGCGCGAGTTCAACCTGGACCTGATCACCACCGCCCCCTCGGTGGTCTACAAGCTCTACATGACGAACGGCACGGTGATGGATTTGCACAATCCGGCCGACATGCCCGACGTGATGAAGATCGACCGCATCGAGGAGCCGTGGATCAAGGCCACGATCATGCTTCCCGACGAGCATCTGGGCGGCATCCTCCAGCTCTGCACGGAGCGGCGCGGCCAGCAGATCGAGCTGACCTACGCCGGCAGCCGCGCCATGCTGGTCTACCGCCTGCCGCTGAACGAGGTGGTGTTCGACTTCTACGACCGGCTGAAGTCGATCAGCCGCGGCTACGCCAGCTTCGACTACCAGATGGACAGCTACGAGGAAGGCGACCTCGTGAAGATGTCGATCCTGGTGAACGCCGAGCCGGTGGACGCGCTGTCGATGATCGTCCACCGCTCCCAGTCGGAGCGGCGCGGCCGCCAGCTCTGCGAGCGGCTGAAGGAGCTGATCCCGCGCCAGCTCTTCAAGATCGCCGTGCAGGCGGCCATCGGCGGCAAGATCATCGCCCGCGAAAGCATCGGCGCGCTGCGCAAGGACGTGACCGCCAAGTGCTACGGCGGCGACATCAGCCGCAAGCGCAAGCTGCTGGACAAGCAGAAGGAAGGCAAGAAGCGCATGCGGCAGTTCGGCCAGGTCGAAATCCCGCAGAGCGCCTTCATCGCCGCGCTCAAGATGGGCGACGAGTAAGGAAACAAAAAAGGGGGCCAACCGGCCCCCTTTCTTTTTGGAAACGACGGTTCGGCCGATCAATGGCTGGCCATCTTTTCCTTCTGCTCCAGGCTGATGTATTTGCGGGTGATCGGCTCGATCAACCGGGTCATCGTCTGCGCCATGGCTTCCTCCTCCCGCAGAGATTGCTGGAAGCCGGTCGTGTTTTTGAAGCCCGCCGCGTCGGCCATGACGATCAGCGACTTGTAGGCCGCGATCTCGTAATTCTCGAAGGCGTGGTTCGCGAACATGTTCTTGAGGATCTCGTCCGCGGCGGGCGAGTGCGCCACGGCGGCGACGTTCCCCATCAGGCCGAAGATGGCCTCCTTGATGGTCGAGGGGCTGACGCCCACCTGGTTCATCGCCTCTTCGATGCGCTGGCGCTGCTGCTCGGTTTCCGCGATGTGCTGGCGCAGGGCCTGCTCCAGCTCCGGATAGCTCTGCAACCGCTCGACCTGGCGGTTCATGATCTGCAGCGCTTCCATCTCCAGCGCATGGGTGTTGTGAAGGCCCGCAATGAAAATATCGTTCACAGCATTTGTCGGCGAAGCCATAACGCAAAGCTCCTCGTTTGATTCGGTACGCGCCCAACCGAGGAGACTTTAAGAAGTTCCTTTCCCGATCTTATTATCATAGAAACGGCAAAACCTGGCTCCATAGTATAATTTTACTTAAGAAATCCGGACCACGCCGCTTCATGATTCTTACGGCCGGACGATGGAAGCGGATCACCAGCCTTCGAAAAAATTCTTAAAAAGGATTTCCGGCGCGTCCGTCCCCTCAAAACGCTCCGGCCTGAGCCCCGAAAAAGTCGGATGACTCGACAGGCCGAATCCCCTATCACACGGTCAGGCTTTCAAGCGGACTGTCCCCTCTTGTCGCGATTCATCACCCTCATTCTGCCCGCCGCCGCCCTTGCCGGCTTCGTCGCAGGCTGCACCCCGACCTACTCCCCCAACACCTACGCCGCCAGCGCCGCACAGCAGGCGAACAAGGTGGAGCGCGCGGTCGTCATTGGATTCCGTCAGGTGCACATCAGCACCAACGGCACCGTCGGCGCGGTTACCGGTGGCGCGGCGGGCGGCGTGCTCGGGTCACAGTCCGGGGCATTCGGCCTCAATTCCGCGCTGGGCGCGGTCGGCGGCACGGCGCTCGGCGGCCTGATCGGCACCTCCATCGAGCATGTGACCGGCGACACCGACGGCTGGGAATACATCGTCCGCAAGCCCGACGGCGAGCTTCTGTCCGTGACCCAGAAAGAGGAAAGGCCGCTGGCCGTCGGTCAGAAGGTTCTGGTCATCAGCGGGAATCAGGCGCGCATCGTCGCCGACTATTCGCTCGCCACCGACCCGGAGCCGCCCAAGGAGCCCGCCAAGGAAAAGGCGAAGGCCGAGGAGAAGCCAAAGCCGGAAACGGCGAAGGCGGACGAAAAGAAGCCCGACGACAACAAGCTCAACGACAACAAGCCCGACGAGACGGTCGAGGCGAAGGACGTTCCGGCCCCGGAACCGGCACCCGCGCCGGCTCCCCCCCCCACGCCGGAGGCCGCGCCCGCCCAACCGCCCGACGCTCCGTCCAACGCTCCGCTGCCCGAACCGCCGGCCCCGCCGCCCGCTTCCCCGACGGCGGACGCCGCCCAGTCCCCGGCCCCATCCCCCGCCAAGCCCCTGTCCCTCCTTCCGGCGGAGGGAGAGCGGACCGCGCCGCAAGCGGCGGGTCCCGCCACCTGACGCTTTACGATACCACCACCAACAGCGCCAGGGCGGCCAGCGCGGGCAGGGCCGGCATGTAGGGCAGCCGGAACCGCCAGGCGCGGGGTTCGGCGACGGCGCGGGCGCGCGGCTGCGGGGCGTCCATTCGCCCGGCCTCCAGCACCACCGTGGTCATCGCGCCCAACACGCCGCCAAATCCACCCATACCATGCCTGCCCATCATCCGTTCCTCCTGCTCGATGGGGGGCACCCTGCACCCATGCGCAAAATCTTGGAAACGAATAGGCTTTATGGGGATCATCACAAACCGTGATGAGCAAATCGCTCGTGACGGAAGGCGCACGTTGAAGCGAAGCGGCCGCTCTGCTTCAATGCGGCCACCATGCCCGTCAACCTCGACACCGATCTGTTGCGCGCCTTCGTCGCCGTCGCCGACGCGCGCAGCTTCACCCGCGCGGGCGAGGCTCTGTGCCGCACCCAGGCCGCCGTCAGCCAGCAGGTGCGCCGGCTGGAGGAGGCCGTCGGCAAGCGCGTCTTCGAACGCGACACCAAGAGCGTCAGCCTGACCCGCGACGGGGAACTGCTGCTGACCTACGCGCGGCGCATGCTGACCCTGAACGACGAAGTGATGGCGCTGATGCGGCGGCCGGCCCTGGCGCCCAGCGTGCGCATCGGCACGCCGGACGACTACGCCACCATGCTGCTGCCCGACGTGCTGGCCCGCTTCGCCGCCTCCTACCCGGAGGTGCCGGTGGAGGTGGTGTGCGACAACAGCCCCGATCTGGTCGCCGAGATCGACAAGGGCCGCTACGACCTCGCCCTCGTCACCCGCCACCCCGACACCAAGAGCGGCGAGTTGGTCCGGCGGGAACCGGTGGCCTGGGTGGCGCCCCCGCAGGGCGCGATCGAGCGGGAGGATCCGCTGCCGCTCGCCCTCTTCCCCAAGGGCTGCGTGGTGCGCGACATCGCCGTGGCGGCGCTGGAGGGGATGGGGCGCGGCTGGCGGGCCGCCTTCACCAGCAAGAGCGTGGTCGCCGTCCACGGCGCGGTGCTGGGCGGGCTCGGCGTCACCGCCATGGAGGCCTGCACGGTGCCGCCGACGCTGCGCCGGCTGACCGAGGCGGACGGCTTCCCCACGCTGCCCGACATCGACATCGCGCTGCACCGCGCGCCGGGCGCGGCGGCCAAGCCGGTCCGCCTGCTGGCCGAGGCCATCCACGACCTGCTGGGTCCCGAAACGCCCCGGTGATGCGCCCCGGTGATGCGACCGGACGCCATCACGTCGTAACAGTATGCCCGTGACATCGCCGCCTCCGCCCATCCGCCGGGTTGCCCCGGTGCGGGGCGGCGATGCACAATGGGCAGGCATTCGAAAGAGTTACCCGTCATGGCGCAGCGTTCCCGCATCGGCACCCGACTCCGCGCATCCGCGCTGCGGATGGCCTTGGCCGCGGCGACGCTGTGGTTCGCGCCGGAAACCCTGGCGCAGAGCCCCGTCGCGATCGGCGCCCCCCTGACCGGGGAGGTGGTGCTGAACCGCGACATCGAGGTGCGCATCGGCCCCAACGAGGACGCCCGCATCATCATGACGCTGAAGCGCGGCAAGGCGCTGAACGCGCTGGGCACGCCGCGCGGCACCGCCTGGACGGAGGTCGCCATCGGCGGTCAGCCCATCGGCTACGTCCCGGCGGATTCGCTGGACCCCGCGCTGATGGTGGCGCGCCCGATCACTGGTGGCGGAGGTAGCGGCGCCAAGCCGCCCGCCAAGGCCGGGGAGGCCGCCGCCCCGCACCGCAACGCCGCCGTCGTGCCGCGCGCCGCGTGGGAGATGGCCGCCCAGGTGCCGGCCCAGGGCTACGTCGTCGCCACCCAGAACATCGCGGCGACCGAGATCCTGGACAACAAGAAGCGGCGCGCCTTCACCCTGCGCAAGGGTGACGTGGTGGGCGTCATCGACGTCGCCAACGGCCGCGCCACGCTGTCCATGCCCGGCCGGTCCAAGGCGGTGGCGACGGTCGACGGGCTGGTCGGCGTGGTCGCCCCCTACCCGCTGCCGGGCATGCCGCCCATCGAACCGGGGCCGCTCTACGCCGCCCGGCTCGGCGAGTATGTCAGCCACGCCGAGGGCCTGCGCGCCTGGAAGGAGTTCACGGCCGGTGCCGGCAGCGCCTACCGCGACCTGCCGCCCATGGTCTGGCCGGTGTTCCACGGCACCCGCACCACCTACGTGATGGGGCTCGGCCCCTTCAGCCGCAATCAGGTGGACAACGTCTGCGGCGTTCTGGCCCAGCGCGGCCGTGACTGCTGGGTGATCGAGCTGGACAGCTTCTAAAATTTATTAATATTTCTGTTTTATAATACGACGAAGCTTGGCGGTGGGTCGATGCGGCCTTCCCGTGGTAAGCTTGGTTGTCTCCACGCGGGTTCGCATCGGGCTTCCGCCATGACCAACGACGAAGACGACTTCCTCTTCCTCGACGACCAGGACGGCGGCGCGACGCCCGCACCCTGCCCGGCGAACCGCTGGAAGATGATGATCGTGGACGACGAGCCGGAGGTGCACTCCATCACCAAGCTCGTCCTGGCCGACTTTTCCTACAAGGGCCGCCCGGCGCACTTCATCTCCGCCTTCTCGGCCACGGAGGCGAAGGCCATCCTGGCGCGCGAGGACGACATCGCCATCATCCTGCTGGACGTGGTGATGGAGACGGACGACGCCGGCCTGCAACTGGTCCACCACATCCGCGAGGAGTTGAAGAACCGCCACGTCCGCATCATCCTGCGCACGGGCCAGCCCGGCCAGGCGCCGGAGCGGGCGGTGATCCTCGATTACGACATCAACGATTACAAGGCGAAGACCCAGCTCACCGCCCAGCAACTCTTCACCACCACGGTCGCCGCACTCCGGTCCTACGAGGACATCATGGCGATCGAGATGAACCGCCGCGGGCTGGAGAAGATCATCGAGGCGTCCTCCTCCCTGTTCCAGGCGCGCTCCATGAAGCTGTTCGCCGCGGGGGTGTTGACGCAACTGTCCGGCATTCTCGGCGTCGGGCCGGACGCCATCCTGTGCGTGCAGCGCGGCCCGGTGATCGGCGGCAGTGCGGGCGATGGCGGCGGTGAAAACAGTGGCGGCAAGGGGCTCTACGTGCTGGCCGGCTCCGGCCGGTACGAGACGCTGATCGACGAGCCGGCCGGCGACCATGTGGACCCCGCGGTGCTCGCCGCCGTCCACCATTGCCTGGAGATGCGCCGCAACCATTACGGCACCGACCACTGCACGCTGTACATCCGCACCCCCAACGACCGTGAGAATGTGGTCTATCTCTGCTCCGACCGCCCCCTGTCGGAGCTGGACCGCAACCTGATCGAGGTGTTCTGCCGCAAGATCTCGGTCGGCTTCGACAACCTGCATCTCTACGAACAGCTGCGCCGCACCCAGGAAAGCACGCTGATCGCCATGGCGGGACTGGCCGAGCTGGGGACGGAACCGGAGGCCTACCCGCGCATCGCCGCCCTGACCGAGCGCATCGCCCGCCGCCTGCACGACGACGGCCGGTTCCGCGGCATCATCGACGAGCCGTTCCTGGACATGGTGGGGCTGGCGGCCATCCTGCACGACGTCGGCAACGCCACGCTCGACCCCGCCATCCTCGGGAAGGCCGGTCCGCTGTCCCCGGAGGAGCGAGCCACCATGCAGACGCACACCATCGCCGGATGGAGCCTGCTGGAACGCGCGAGCCGCCAATCGGACAGCCGCAGCTATCTGCATCTGGGGGCGGAAATCGCCCGGTCGCATCACGAGAATTGGGATGGCACCGGCTATCCCGACCGCCGGAAGGGCGACGCCATTCCACTCAGCGCACGGATCGTTGCGGTGGCGGACTGTTTCGACGCCATGACGCGCGACCGCCCCTACCGCCGGGCGCTCGACCACGATGTGGCGGTCGCGGAGGTCCGGCGCCTGTCCGGCACCCGCTTCGACCCGGCCGTGGTCGAAGCGTTCCTGCAAGAAGCTGGGGGCTTCAAGCGCACCCGATGATCGGGACGCGGGCCGAGGTTGAGTTTTCACCACCGCCGCACGCCGACCCACAGCGGATAAAACTTGCAAGCCCCTCTCCCTTGAGGGGAGAGGGGCCTTCCACTAGGCTGCCGACCTCGTGTCTTCTTAGGCGAAGCTGCAACCCGACCGGCGGTAGACCGGCAATCGGCCGTCAGCCCTCGCCCTTCATCAGCGCGTCCACCATGTCCTTCAAGGGGCCGATCTGCACCGGCTTGTGCAGCAGGCGGCAGCCCAGCGCCGCGGCTTCGGCCTGGCGTTCGGGGGTGGTGTCGCCGGTCAGGATCAGGGCGGGCACGGGGGCGCCGACGTGGTTGCGCACCATCTCCACCGCCTGGGCGCCGGTGCCGCCGGCCGGCAGGAAGTGGTCGGCCAGGACGAGGCCGGGGCGGCCGCTGGCCTGCGGCAGCTGCTTCGCGAGTTCGTCCAGCGACAGCGCCGTCAGGACCTCGTAGCCCCAGCCTTCCAGAAGCAGGGCCAAGCCTTCCACAATGGACCGGTCGTCATCGACCACGACGATCAGGCGGCTTTGCTCGCCGGCGCCACTGCCGCCCCCAACGCCATCACCGACGCCGGTGATCGTGCAGACGCCGGGATTGGACGGAAACGTGCCGTCCGGTCCGAAGTGGGCTGAGCCCTGGTTTTTTGCTACTCGCATCATGAGAATTTCCACCAGCGCTGCGCAACCCAAACTTTGTTAGACATCGGGCGAAAATTCGCCCGAAACCGAAATGCACGCACACATCACGTTCAAAACAGAGGCGCGTTCATTTCAGGATAGAAATAGTTTTCTTTTACGAAATTTCGTTCCTGAGGCCAGGAAGTTTTCTTACGTACATGAAAGTTTGTGTCTGTGCATTGTTTATTCGCTTTATCTGATCGAACTGGGGCGCTCAACTCTGCAAAAACGCATATGCTGGACGGCGCAATGACGGAAGCTGGGCAGGATCATCCTCAACCATACGTCTCGCAACCGCAACGATCCATGCATCACAGGGTGTTACCGCCTCTTCCGACCGGAAACGCCCAAAAGGAAGGGGCTCCGGCCTCGCGGCGGGAGCCCCATTTTTGTCGCAGACGTGCTGCCGGCAGTGCGTTACGCGCGCAGCGAGCCGCCCGTAGCCTTGGCGACCGCGGCGACGATCTTCTGGCCGATGGCCTCGATCTCCTCCTCGGTCAGGGTGCGCTCGGACGGCTGGAGCGTGACGGAGACCGCCACCGACTTCTTGCCGTCCTCCACGCCCGGCCCCTGGTAGATGTCGAACACCGCCACGTCCTTGACCAGCGCCTTGTCGGCGCCCTTGGCGGCGCGGACGACCTTGTCGGCCTCCACGTCCTGGCCGACGACGAAGGCGAAGTCGCGCTCCAGCGGCTGGAAGGGGGAGAGCTGGACCAGCGGCTTGGCCGTGCCGCCCTTCTTCTTGGGCAGCGGGATGGTGTCCAGAAACACCTCGAACCCGACGACCGGACCCTTCACGCCCAGCGTGTCGAGCACCGTCGGGTGGATCTCGCCGAAGCGGGCCATCACCGTGGGGCCGAGGCGCAGCACGCCCGAGCGGCCCGGGTGATACCAGCCCGGCGCGTCGGTGGTGACCTGAAGGTTCGCGGTCGGCGCGCCGGCCGCCTCCAGCACCGCCAGCGCGTCGGCCTTGGCGTCATAGGCGTCCACGCCGCGCGCCTTCACCGCCCAGTGGCGGGGTACGGCGTTGCCGGCGCGGATGCCGGCGGCCACGATGTCCTGCCCGTCCGGGGTCGGCTTGCGGAAGGCCGGCCCGACCTCGAACAGGCCGACGTCGGCGCAGCCGCGGTCGGCGTTGCGACCGGCGGCCTGGATCAGGTTGCCCAGGATCGACGGGCGCATCACGTCCAGGTCGGCGCTGATCGGGTTGACCAGCTTCAGCCCGTCGTCCACGCCCCCGAACAGCTCGGCCACCGGGCCGGCCATGAAGGACCAGGTCACCGCCTCCGACAGGCCGCGCACGGCCAGCGTGCGCTTGGCCAGCCCGACGCGGCGCTGCTTCGTGGTCAGCGCCGGGCGGGTCAGCACGCTGTCGCGCGGCAGCGGCGCCGCCGGGATGGCGTCGAAGCCGTGGACGCGCAGCACCTCCTCCACCAGATCGGCCTCGCCGTGGATGTCGGCGCGCCAGGACGGCGGAACGACACGCAGGGTGCCGTCAGCCTCCTCGCCGACAATCTCGCAGCCGAGGTCGGTGAGGATGCGCACCTGTTCCGCGCGCGGCACGTCGACGCCGCCCAGGCTGGCGACGCGGCCCGGACGCAGGATCAGGGTGCGGCGCCAGTCCGGCTCCTGCCCGGCGACGACGATGTCCGACGCCTCACCGCCGCACAGCTCCAGGATCAGGCGGGTGGCGCGCTCCATGCCGGAGACGACCGCCGCGGGGTCCACGCCGCGCTCCAGCCGGTAGCGGGCGTCGGACTCGATGCCCAGCCGGCGGCCGGTCTGCGCCGTGCGCACGGTGTCGAAGATCGCCGCCTCAAGGAAGACGTTGGTGGTGCCTTCCGTGCAGCCGGAATCCTCGCCGCCGATGATGCCGGCCAGGGCTTCCGCCCGCTCATGATCCGCGATCACGGTCATGCTGGAATCGAGCGCGTATTCCTTGCCGTTCAGGGCGTTGAGGGTCTCCCCCTCCCGCGCCATGCGCACGACGATGCCGCCCTTCACCTTGTCGGCGTCGAAGGCGTGCAGCGGGCGCGACAGGTCGAAGGTGATGTAGTTGGTGATGTCCACCAGGGCCGAGATCGGGCGCAGGCCGATGGCGGTCAGGCGGTCCTGCAACCATTTCGGGGACGGACCGTTCTTTACGCCCCGGAAATAACGGCCGACATACATCGGGCAGGCGTCCGGCGCCTCGATCGTCACGCCGAAGGGGCTGGCGAAACCGCCCGTCACCGGCGTGGCGTCCAGGCGCCCCGCGGTCTGCGGCTTCAGCGTGCCCAGCCCCGCGGCGGCAAGGTCGCGGGCGATGCCGCGCACGCCGGCGCAGTCGGCGCGGTCGGGCGTCAGGCTGATGTCGATGACCGGGTCGTTCAGCTCCGCATATTCGGCGAAGCTGGCGCCGACCGGGGCGTCGTCCGGCAGCTCGATGATGCCCTCATGCTCGTCCGACAGCTTCAGCTCGCGCTTGGAGCACATCATGCCGTTGGACTCGACGCCGCGGATCACGCCCTTCTTCAGCGTGATGTCGGAACCGGGGATGTAGGCCCCCTCCGGCGCGAAGACGCCCTTCAGGCCGGCGCGCGCGTTCGGCGCGCCGCAGACGACCTGCAGCTTTTCCGTGCCGGTGTCCACCACCAGCACGCGCAGCTTGTCGGCGTCCGGATGTTTCTCGGCCGAAACGACATGCGCGACGCGGAAGGGCGCCAGCTCCTTGGAGCGGTCATGCACCCCCTCGACCTCAAGGCCGAGGGCGGTCAGCTTCTCCACGATCTGGTCGAGCGTGGCGTCGGTATCCAGATGGTCCTTCAGCCAGGACAGCGTGAACTTCATGGGTCCGGCTCCTTATCGCGTCAGGCCCTGGGCCATGCTGGGAACGTCGAGCGGCACGAAGCCGTAATGCTTCAGCCAGCGCAGGTCGGCTTCGAAGAAGGTGCGCAGGTCGGGGATGCCGTACTTCAGCATCGCCACGCGCTCGATCCCCATGCCGAAGGCGAAGCCCTGGTACTTGGTGCTGTCGATGCCGCAGGCTTCCAGCACGTTCGGGTGCACCATGCCGCAGCCCAGGATCTCCAGCCAGTCGCCGTAGTTGCCCAGCTTCAGCTCGCCGCCCTTGCGGGAGCAGCCGATGTCCACCTCCGCCGACGGCTCGGTGAAGGGGAAGAAGCTGGGGCGGAAACGCAGCGGCAGGTCGTCCACGTCGAAGAAGGCGCGGCAGAACTCGATCAGGCAGCCCTTCAGGTGCCCCATGTTCGTCGCCTCGTCGATGACCAGCCCCTCGATCTGGTGGAACATCGGGGTGTGGGTCATGTCGTAGTCGGAACGATAGGTGCGCCCCGGCGCGATCACGCGGATCGGCGGCTTCTTGTTCAGCATGGTGCGCACCTGCACCGGGCTGGTGTGCGTGCGCAGCAGCATCTTCTTGTCGCCCCCATTTTCCGAAACGGCGTCGGGCAGATAGAAGGTGTCGTGCATGTCGCGGGCGGGGTGGCCCGGCGGGAAGTTCAGGGCGGTGAAGTTGTGGAAGTCGTCCTCGACGTCCGGCCCTTCGGCAACGCTGAAGCCCATTTCCGCGAAGATGGCGACCATCTCGTCGATGGTCTGGCTGATCGGGTGGATGCGCCCTTCGGTTTCCGGCCGGACCGGCAGGGTCACGTCGATGCGCTCTGCTTCAAGGCGGGCTTTCAGATGCGCGGTGGCGAGGTCGGCCTTGCGCGCGTCGATGGCGGCGGCGATCTCGTCCTTCAGCGCGTTCAGTTGCTGGCCGCGCTCGCGGCGTTCGTCGGGCGACAGGCCGCCCAGCTCCTTCATGAAGCCGGTGATGCGCCCCTTCTTGCCCAGCGCCGTCACCCGCACCTCTTCAAGGGCGGCGAGGTCGCCGGCGGCGTTGACCTGCGACAGGAGTTCGTCTTTCAGCGCATCGAGCATGTCATTTCCCGCGAGCCATGAGAAACATCGGGCATAAAGAAAAAGGGAGCCGGCCCAGAGGCGCGGCTCCCTTCTTTCGTGTCTGGCGCCTGTTCGAGGCTCCGCTGTGACGCGGAGGCCTTAAGCGGCGGCCTTGGAGGCGAGAGCGGCCTGGGCCTGATCGACGATGACCTTGAAGGCCTCCGGCTCGCGGGCGGCGAGGTCGGAGAGGACCTTGCGGTCGATCTCGATGCCGGCCAGCTTGATGCCGTTGATGAAGCGCGAGTAGGTCAGGCCGTACTGGCGGACGCCGGCGTTGATGCGCTGGATCCACAGGCCGCGGAAGTCGCGCTTCTTGTTGCGACGGTCGCGGTAGGCGTATTGAAGGGCCTTTTCGACCTTCTCGATCGCAATCCGGAAGTTCTTGGAATTGCGGCCGCGATAGCCCTTGGCGAGCTTCAGAATCTTGCGGTGACGGGCGTGCGTGGTGACGCCGCGCTTAACACGAGCCATGGTTCAAATCCCCTTCGATATCAGGCGTTGCGCAGCCAGTTCTTCAGCACGATCCGCTGGTCCGGCTCGGACAGCGTCATCATGCCGCGCGCGTTGCGCTTCATCGTCGGGCTCTTCTGCTCCAGGCAGTGGCGCTTGAAGGCAGCACCGGCGCGAACCTTGCCGGTGGCGGTCACCTTGAAGCGCTTCTTGGCGCCGCTCTTCGTCTTCAGCTTGGGCATTTTCGATCCTTGCGTTGGATGTTCCGAACTCGGCGGTTGGGCATGCCCTGGGCCTTAGGCCCGGCCTCGCCGCCCGTTGGAGTGCCGGGTTATACGCGCCGCACCGCCGCAACGCAAGGGGGCGCGGTGGCGCAACCTCGGATTCCGAACCCGGAACGGCAGACGGCCCGCCTCCGAGGGGACGGGCCGCCGCATTCACGACCGCGACGTTCAGGCCGCGCCGTGCACCGGCCCGAACAGGGACAGATGTCCAGTGTGCTCCCACTCCGCCTTCCATGCGTGGACGGCCAGCGCGAGCGAGGACACGGCCCAGAAGACCAGATACTCGACGCCACCCAGGTTCCACAGCCAGCCCACGCCCTTGGTGTTGAAGACGGCGTAGGCCGCAACACCCATCACCCCGGCGGACAGCAGGCCGACCCACTTGGTGTAGAGGTCGAAAGTCAGGCCGACCGCGCAGGCGATCTCCATGACCAGCGCCAGGACGACGAACGCCATGGGCGGCGAGAAACCGGCCTTGGCGAAGAAGGTTGCGGCACCTTCCATGCCGTTCAGTTTGAACAGAACGTGCGGAATGTAAAAGACGCCGCACATGACCCGCAGGACAACCACGGGGTTCGTGACGTCGAAACTGGCTGAATTTTTGGTCATGGCTCACCTCAGGAGCGTGGCGGATATTTGAGGGAGCTTCCCGAGAAAGCCCTTCCACCCGCACTTCATGACCAAAAGTATTTGCCCGTCCCATCACCGCGGCATTGAGCCAGATCAACCCATTGTTGCCGGATTCTTGACAATCTGTTGTGCGCCTCAATGAACGCCGCGGCACTTCTACCGCAACAGCTCCTTGAACCGCTCCGTCGCCTGGACGAGGGCGGCGCGGATGCCGGGCTCCATGGCGGAATGGCCGGCGTCGGGCACCACGCGGTATTCGGCTTCGGGCCAGGCGCGGTGCAACTCGTCGGCGGTGGCGATGGGGCACACGATGTCGTAGCGGCCCTGGATGATCGCGCCCGGCAGGTTGCGGATGCGGTGCAGGTCGCGCAGCAGCTTGTCCTCGGGCGTGAAGCGGTTGGCGCGGAAGTAATGCGCCTCGATGCGAGCGAGGCCCAGCGCGTGGGTGTCCTCCGCGCTCGTCGCGATCAGCTCCGGCGAGGGCAGCAGGGAGGAGCAGGAGCCCTCATACATGCTCCAGGTGCGGGCGGCCGCCATGCGGGTCGGGGCGTCCGGCGCGTCAAGCCGCTTCCAGTAGGCCTCCAGCAGGTCGCCGCGCTCGGCCTCCGGGATGTGGTTGACGAAGGCGGTCCAGGCCTCCGGAAAAATGATTCGCATGGAATAGAGGAACCAGTCGATCTCCGCCTTCCGCATCAGGAAGATGCCGCGCAGGATCAGGCCCAGGCAGCGTTCCGGATGGGTCTGGGCGTAGGCAAGCGCCAGCGTCGATCCCCAGCTGCCGCCGAACAGCAGCCAGCGCTCGATCCCCAGCTGCCGGCGCAGCCGCTCGGCGTCCTCCACCAGCAGGTCCGTGCTGTTGCGGCGCACCTCGCCCAGCGGGGTCGAGCGCCCGGCCCCGCGCTGGTCCATAACGACGATTCGGTAGAAGGTCGGGTCGAAGAAGCGCCGGTGTGCGGGCGAGGCCCCGGCCCCCGGCCCGCCGTGCAGGAACAGCACCGGCACGCCGCGCGGGTTGCCCGACTGTTCCCAATACAGCGTGTGGATCTCGTCGACGGGAAGGATGCCGGACTGGAAGGGGTCGATGGGCGGGAAAAGCTCGCTGCGGGGCATGGAATGGTCCTGTGGTGCGGGCCGGTTCAGTGTAGGGGCCATCCCCCCTTTTCGCCACAGCGATGCGCGGGGTATGACGATTGAGGCCCCCTCATCCGCCGCCCTCATCCGCCGTCGTCATTCAACCTCCTCCTCGCCGGTATCGTCCCCGCGCGGCAGAGGCCGCGACGCCCGAGGCACGGGAGCCGGCGGGCGGCCGTCCTCCACCCGCTCGATCTGCTCCGGGTGGGTGGCCTCGATCATCGGGCCGCTGCGCAGCCCGACCCAGCCGCGCACGCGGACAATCCGGCCTTCAAAGGACAGCGGGTCGATGCCGGCCTTGACGAAGTCGCGCAGGGCCGCGCGCCCGATGTGGACGGTCACGTCCGTGCGCCAGTCCTCGCCGAAGTCCAGATAGGCCTCGCTCCCCTTGGTGACGCGCAGCACGCGGCCCTCCACGATCTGGAAGCTGTCGCGGTCGCGTCGCAGCGCCTCGGGGTCGGCGGCCGGTCGCACGCCGTAGACGCGCGAGCGCCAGAGGCCGCGCGCCGCTGTGCGGGCCGAGGCTTCCGCCGCCTGCATCTCGCGGGCGAAGGCGCGGGAATGGGGCTGCGTGTGCACGCGGGCGAGACCGCGCGCCAGCAACTCCCCCTGGAGCCACAGCCCGTCGTCGCGCTGCACCTGCGCCACGAGGCGCCCGTGGCGGTCGGTCCTTCCCTCCCCGCGCAGGGTCAGCTCCCGCCCGAGGGCAAGGTCCGTCAGCGCGGCGGTCGCCGCCTCGGCCAGCGGCCAGTTCCGCCTTGGTTCGGCGTTGGGAAGCGGTTTGGGCGCTTCGACGCCGGCCAGACGCAGCCGGCGGCCGTCCTCCAGCGCCAGCGTATCCCCGTCGATCACCGCGGCGACGCGCAGCCGCTCCGCCGGGGTGGCGGCCGTCAAAAGCAGCAGGGCGGCAAGAAGGTGGAGGACGCGGCGCAGCATGGAACAACCGGAAAGCGGCCGAGTTTGATGTCGGCAAGGTCCTTTCCGGTATGACGCGCCATGCCCACCGAACGCAACACGGCCTCCAGCGCTTCGCTGCGCCGAATTGCCGCCGCCCTGACGGCGGTCCTCCTGCTCGTCACGTCGGCGGCCCCAAGCCGCGCCCAGCTTCTGGGCGGCGGCAGCGAGGAGGCCTTGGGCGCGCAGGAGCACCCGAAGATCCTGGCGCAGTTCGGCGGCGCCTACCAGGACCCGCGTCTTCAGGCCTACATCGACCGCCTCGGCAACCGGATGGCCGCCCAGACCGACCGGCAAGGCCCGTGGACCTTTACGGTGCTGGACAGCGACGTGGTGAACGCCTTCGCCCTGCCCGGCGGCTATGTCTACGTCACGCGCGGCCTGCTGGCGCTCGCCAAGGACGAGGCGGAGGTCGCCGGCGTGCTGGGGCACGAGATCGGCCACGTCATCGCCCACCACACCCGCGAGCGGCAGACCGGCCAGACCATCGCCGGGCTGCTGGCGGCCGGCATCGGCATCTTCCTGGGCAGCCCGGAGCTGGCGCAGATCGCCAACCTCGGCGGCGGCGCACTGCTCGCCAAATACTCGCGCGGGCAGGAGTCGGAGGCCGACCGCATCGGTATCGAGCTTCTGGAGCGCGCCGGCTACGACCCCTTCGCCGTGGCGACCTTCCTGGAAACCATGCGCCGCGACAGCCAGTATGAGGGGCTGCGCTCCGGCAAGGGCTCGGGGGAGAGCGGCTTCGACTTCTTCGCCAGCCACCCGCAGACCGAGTCCCGCGTCCAGGATGCGGCTGTCCTCGCCCGCAAGCTTCCCCAGGGCGGCGCCCGGCCGGTGGAGCCCTACATGGCGGCCATCGACGGCGTCATCTTCGGCGACAGCCCGGAGAACGGCTTCGTGCGCGGCCGGACCTTCGCCCACCCCGGCCTGGGCATCGCCTTCGAGGTCCCGCCGGGCTTCGCCCTGCTGAACGGGGCGGAGCAGGTGATCGCCAAGGGGCAGAACGGCGGCGCTATTCTTTTCGATGCCGGAACGTCCCAGGGCGTGACCGACCCGGCGCGCTACCTCGTGGGAGTCTGGGCGCAGGGCGCGCAGCTTCAAGGCGTCCAGTCCTTCGCCGTGAACGGCCTGCCCGCCGCCACCGCCGTGACCCGCGGGGAGACGGACAACGGCGCCGTGGACGTGCGTCTGGTGGCCGTGCAGGCGGGCGGGAACGGGATGTTCCGCTTCACCTTCCTGGCCCCCAGCGGCACGCTCGGCCGGCTTGACCCCGCCTTCCAGCAGACCGCCAACAGCTTCCGCCGCCTCAGCCGGCAGGAGGCGGCGTCGCTGCGCCCCCTGCGCGTCCGGGTGGTGACCGCGCGCCCCGGCGACAGCGCGGAAGGCCTGATCCGGCAGATGCCGCAAATGCCCTACGCCGAGGAACTGTTCCGCATCATCAACGACCTGCCGCCGGGAACGCCCTTGCAACCGGGCCAAAAGGTGAAGATCATCACCGGCTGACAACCTGTTAACGCTTTCATTAACCAAAGTGATCGTTCAGGGACGCGGCGACTTGGCCGATTGCCCACGCCCGCGTGCGTCTGTACCCTCCGCGCCATGCCCGATCACCCCACCCTGCAGCACACCGCCAAGGCCGGTCACAAGCCCGGTTCCAAAAAGGCTTCCCGGAAACGAACCGGGCTGGGCGGGGCCACGCGCATGCGGCTGCCCATCGCGGCGGTGCTGGTGGCCGGCTTCGGTTCGCTGATGCTGCTGGCGGTGGCGAGCGTGCTGGTGCTGGGGCTGGTCAGCGCCAGCCGGAACACCTTCACCCTGCTGAACGACCGCGCCGACCTCGCGCTGGCCGGCGTGGAGGTGCGCATCCGCAACCAGCTGAACCCCGCGCGCGACATGGCTCGTTTCGTAGCCGGACTGATGGAGCGCGGGGAGCTGGACCCGGCCGACGCGCGCGGCCTGCAGGACACGCTGCGCGGCGCGCTGGCCGGCGCGCCCGACGTCACGGGCATCGCCTTCTTCCACCCCGACCGCACGGGCCTGCACGTCGAACGCGCCGGTAACGAACTGCACATCGTGCCCCAGGATCTGCGCAACGAGCCGGTGGTGGCACCCGAGCTGCTGAACGGCGCCGACCGCACCACGGCCGTCTGGGCCGACCCGCTGTGGGCCAAGGACGCGGGGACCAGCTTCGTCACGCTGTTCCAGCCGGTGCGCCGCAACGGGCGCTATCTGGGTCAGGTGATCGTGGGCGTGTCGCTGGGCGACCTGTCGCGCTTTCTGTCGACGCTGTATGTGGAGCAGGGGCTGAACGCCTTCGTGCTGTTCGACAAGCAGCATGTGCTGGCCCACCCGTCGCTGGCCGGCATGAAGTTCGACTTCTCCAACAAGACCGACGGGCCGCCGCTGCCGCGCGTCGATCAGGTGGCCGATCCGGGACTGGCCGCGCTGTGGAGCTCCGGCCAGCCGGTGCAGGCGCTGAAGAAGCGCGTGGAAGGCCGGATGGTCACCGCGCTGGACGAGGATTACCTGTTCCTGATGCGCAGCATGGCCGGCTACGGCCGGCAGGACTGGATCATCGGCATCAGCTTCCGCGCCAACGAGGCGGGGACGGAGGTCCGGCGGCTCTACATGACGGGCCTCGCCGGGCTGGGCATCCTGCTGGTGTCCGTGGCGGTGGCGCTGGTCGTCGGCCGGCGCATCAGCGCCCAGGTCGCGCGTCTGGCCGAGGCCGCCGACCGCGTGCGAAACTTCGAGTTCCGGGACATCCCCGAACTGCCGGATTCCCGCCTGCGCGAGCTGGCCCGCGCGGCCACCGCCTTCAACGCGATGGTCGCCGGCCTGCGCTGGTTCGAGACCTACGTGCCCAAAGCTCTGGTGCTGCGCCTGATGCACCGGCGCGGCGCGGAGGCGAGCTTCAGTTCGGAGGAGCGGGAGGTGACGGTGATGTTCACCGACATCCGCGGCTTCTCCCGCATGGCCGAGCATATGGGGGCCGCCGACACCGCCGCCCTGCTGAACGAGCATTTCACCCAGCTCGCCGCCTGCATCGAGGCGGAGGGCGGAACGGTGGACAAGTTCATCGGCGACGCCATTATGGCCTTCTGGGGCGCGCCGGAGGAGCAGCCGGACCACGCCGCCCGCGCGCTGCGCGCCGCCCACGCCATCACCCGCACCGTCCACGCCGACAACCGCCGCCGCGAGGCGCAGGGCCTGCCACCGATCCGGGTGCGCATCGGCCTGCATTCCGGGCCGGTCGTGGTGGGCAACATCGGCTCCGAGAACCGCATCAACTACACCATCGTCGGCGACACCGTGAACATCGCCGCCCGCATCGAGGAGCTGGCCTCCAGCCTCCAGGGTGACGCCGAGGTCGTCGTGCTGTCGAGTGCCGCCACCGCCTTCCAGGGCGACGGCGCCGCCCCCCTGGACTGCGTCGGCGGCCAACCGTTGCGCGGCCGAACCGGCACCACGGAAGTCTGGCGCGTGGCCCTGGACGAGGATGCGCCGGAACGGAAAGAAAACCCCTCTCCCGCCTCGGGAGAGGGAGGGACCCGCCGCGAAGCGGTGGGAGGGTGAGGGTACCGCCGAGGATCAGCGCTTTGATTCTCGCACGACTCTCACCCTTCCCACTTCGTGGGCCCCTTCCCTCTCCCCGGAGGGGAGAGGGACATATGTTGATCACGCATCCGCCAGCAGGTCCTCATACCCCTCAACGCGCTTCAGCATGGATTGCCGCAGCTTCAGCAGCGCGCGGTGTTCCAGCTGCCGGACGCGCTCCTTGCTGACGCCCAGTTCGCGGCCCAGCTCCTCCAGGGTGGCGCCTTCCTCGCGCAGGCGGCGCTCCTGGATGATCGTGCGTTCGCGCGGGGACAGTTCGCCCAGCGCCTCGGCGAGCCATTGCGAGCGGGTGCGGCTGTCGCGCATGCCGATCACCACCTCCTCCGGCGATGGGCGCTGATCGGCGAGGAAGTCCTGCCAGTCCTCGTCGGAGCCGTCGGCGACCGGGGAGTTCAGCGACTGGTCGGAGGCAGACAGGCGCATCTCCATCGACTCGACCTCGGTCACGTCGACCTGAAGCTCGCCGGCGATCCACTCCCGGCCTTCCTTGGTCAGGCCGCCGCCGCTGCCCCCGCCGTTGCCCTGGCTGATGCTTTCGATCTTGGCGCGCAGGCGCCGCAGGTTGAAGAACAGTGACTTCTGCGCGGCGGTCGTGCCGGTGCGCACGATCGACCAGTTGCGCAGAATGTAGTCCTGCATGGCGGAGCGGATCCACCAGGCGGCGTAGGTGGAGAATCGCACCTCGCGGTCCGGTTCGAAGCGGCTGGCCGCCTGCATCAGCCCGACGTTGCCTTCCTGCACCAGGTCGCCCATGGGCAGCCCGTAATTCCGGAAACGCGCGGCCGTCGCCACCACCAGCCGCGTGTAGGCCCTGACCAACTCGTGCAGCGCCCGCTCGTTCCCCTCTTCGCGCCATTTCCGCGCGAGGTCGAATTCGTGGTCACGAGTCAGCAGAGGCTCACGCATGGAGGCCTTGATGAAACTCAGGTTCGCGCGCTGAGTCTCGGGATCGTCGATATACGCCATCCGTCCCTTCCTTCCCGTCTGGGCGGCCTTGTCCATTTTTTGCGGACTCCTAAGGGGCTAGCCCTTGGGTCCTCTGGTTCGTCGGTTCGTCACGGGATGCCGACGGATGGGACAACAGCCGTTACCCTCGCCCTGTTGCACGTGATACGCACAGCAAGGCGCTTCGGATCATTCACGCCGGAAGGGATTCCGTGGCGGGTGTCCGTGCGATGGGTAAGCCAGGTAGAGAAGGGGAGATGGTATCAAACCTGGAACAGGTCCAGGATCTCACCCGAAGGAGCCAGACAGCCGCAGACGAGGTGGCCTCCATGACCGCAGCCGCCGTCCAGCGTGGCGGTGAATTCGGTCACGGACACCCCGCGCCGCGCCGGGTCGTACCCCCGCACGACGCGCGAAAAACCGTTGTAGGGCGCGGACATCTGCGCAAATCCGGCGGATCCCCACCAGAAGGCATCGCCCTGGTGGGTCAGCGGCTTGCGCAGGTCGAGGCCGGCGCTGACCATAAGGACTCCGCCCTCGCCCCGCTCCGCGTCCACGCAGTAGGCGGCGCGGCGCAGCGCGTTGAACACATTTTCGTGACCGGGCTGCGCCTGCATGGCCTGGCGCAGGCTCTGGGTCCAGCGGCCGAGCATCATGGTGCCGCCGCGCGCCGCCGCCATGCCCTGGTCGATGTTGCCGCCGTAGGCCGCCAGCGTCGCCCCCGCACCATGGCGGGTCATCCAGTCCAGCACCTGCTGCGGGTCCGGCGCGAACTGGAGCTGCAGCAGCTTCTGCCACATCTCCTCCTGCGCGCCGCGCAGATAGACGATGTCGTTGACGTCCATGCCGCGCCAGCTGAGCAGCCAGATGCGGAAGGCCAGCAGCGCGTCGATCGTCTCCAGGATCCGCTCGCCCCAGCCGATCATGTTGCCGAGATAGACGAGCCGGTCGCCGGGCCGGAACCGCGAGGCCACCGCCTCGTGCATCGCGTACAGGTGGTCCAGCTGCGCGTGTACGGCGCCGATGGCCCAGATGCGCCGCGGACGGCGGAGGTCAAGGAATCTCTGCGGTTCAGACATGCCGGCGCACGCTCACTCCGTCCCCAAAAACAAGGCCGGGCTCGTTGACGATGGCCCGGTGAAAGCTGGAGCGGGAGTGTAGGCGGGCCGCACCGCCGAAGAAAGGCGAAAACATAAGACAAAGGCGCGGCCAAAAGGCCGCGCCTCAAAATCGATCCCGCACCGCTGCGGATGCGGGCGCCGGGCAACCAGAGGGTGGCCCGACAGCCCCCCACCAATCAGGCGGCCTTCTTCAGCACCAGTTCCAGACGCTCCGTGGCCTTCAGCTCGTCGATCTTCTCGACGGCGGCCAGCTCGCGGGCCAGACGCTCCAGCGCGGCCTGATAGATCTGGCGCTCGCTGTAGGACTGGTCGGACTGGTCGGCGCCGCGGTACAGGTCGCGCACGACCTCCGCGATGGAGACCGGGTCGCCGGAGTTGATCTTGGCTTCGTATTCCTGGGCGCGGCGGCTCCACATCGTGCGGCGAACGCGCGAGCGGCCCTGCAACGTCTCAAGCGCGACCTTGATGCGGTCCTTCGTGCTCAGGCGGCGCAGGCCGGCGGCCTTGGCCTTGCCGACCGGAACCTTCAGCGTCATGCGCTCTTTTTCGAAAGTGATCGCGTAGAGCTGAACGTCCATACCAGCAATGCTGTGGGTCTCGATGCCTTCGACCCGACCGACGCCATGAGCCGGGTAGACGACGAAGTCACCGGCCTCGAAGTCAAGCTTGTTCGACATTTGGGTTGGCTCTCACTTCTCGCGATCGCGCCATTTTTCCGCCCCGTTGGAAGGGGCGAAAAAGGCCCGGAGACAACCGCAGCACCGTGGGGATGGGGTCCGCCACGCCGCGCAATGTTGTTCTGAGCCCTTTTTCGATGGGAAGACCGGCAATGACGCTGAGGCCGGCTCCGGGCGCCGATTATAGCGATGTTACGGCCGAGTTACAAAGGTTACGCGCGGGCAGCCGCAGGGATTCTTTTGCTGCCCGCCGATATCCGACCTGTCTTTTTTGCATGGCAGCAAAATCGCCGCCAGTCCCGATTCAACCGCGACTCAGCGTTACGCGCCGGCCTTCGGGGAAAAGAACTTCTCATACTTGCCGTCCACGCCCTTAAAGGAGTCGGCGTCCGGCAGGGCGTCCTTCTTGCGGGTCAGGTTCGGCCACTGCCCGGCATAATCGCGATTCAGTTCCATCCACTTCTCGGCGCGGCCGTCGGTGTCCGGCACGATGGCTTCGGCGGGGCATTCCGGCTCGCACACGCCGCAGTCGATGCATTCGTCGGGGTGGATCACCAGCATGTTCTCACCCTCGTAGAAGCAGTCCACGGGGCACACCTCGACGCAGTCGGTGTACTTGCACTTGATGCAGTCTTCCGTGACGACGTAGGGCATGATTCGTTCTCCAGTGTTCTCACCAGTTCCGGCGACGTTCCGGCGCCGGGGTTCCGAGTCGCTTCGACAGCGCCGCCTCGACCGCGGCGCTTGCCTAGCACGCAGCTAGGGCAGGATCAACCCCGCCGGTGTTGTGGGCGCTTGCGCCGCAGATCCAGCCCCAGATCCGAGTATGTTCATGGCTCTGCCCACAGAAAAATCCCCCGGCTCGCCCCGTCCATCGGTGACCGCTTCCAGGAAGGCGCGCAGGGCTTCCGTCTCCACCGCGTCGACCCGGCGGACGAAGCGCGTCGGCATACGCGCGATTTCCGCCGGCAGGGGGCGGGTGGCGAACATGCCGCGCCAGGGCTCCCGCTCCACGACCGCGCGCGGCAGCACGGTAACACCCATGCCGGCCCCGACGCAGCCCAGGATCGCCTCCAGCGAGCCGAACTCCAGCACCCGGCAGGGCACCCGCCCGGCCTCGCGCATCGCGGTTTCCGCCCGCGCCCGGTAGGCGCAGCCGCGCCGGAAGGCCAGCAGGGTCAGGCGCCCGGCCTCGCTGGTGATGCCGGCGGCGGGCTCCACCAGCACCAGCTCCTCCGCGAAGACCGGCTGGCTGACCAGCTCGGGATGCTCCACAGCACCAGCCACGAAGGCGCCGTCGATGCGGCCGGCCAGCACCTCGCCCAGCATGATCTCCGACGGGCCGGGGACGATGGTCAGTTCCACCTCCGGATGGTCGGCGTGGAAGCGGGCGAGGATCGGCGGCAACCGCACCGCCGCGGTCGTCTCCATGGTGCCGACCGCCAGCCGCCCGCCCTTCCCCGCCGCGTCGGCCACCGCGTCGCGGGCCTGGGCCACCAGCCGCAGCACGCGGTCGGCGTAGTCGGCCAGCACGCGGCCGGCCGGCGTCGGGGCCATGCCGCGGCTCATCCGGAGGAACAGGTCGACGCCCAGATCCTCCTCCATCCGCTTCAGCCGCGCCGTCACGTTGGACTGGACGCAGTTGAGCGTCTCGGCCGCCCGACTGACGCTGCCGGTCTCCGCCACCGCCTTCACCACCCGCAGGCCTGCGAGGTCCATCGCCGCGTCTCCCATCACTTTCAGTGAAGAATAACATCGAAACAATTCATTGGAAACGAGGGGTGTACCGCGCGAGGATGTTTCCGACGAAATGAAGGGGAGCGACATGGTCCAGGTGCTGATCGGCGGCGTGCTGGCGCTGGCCATTGCCATGGGGGTGGGGCGCTTCGCCTTCACGCCGATTCTGCCGGCGATGCAGGCGGCGACCGGGCTGGGCGCCGACGGGGCCGGGCTGCTCGCCTCGCTGAACTACCTGGGCTATTTCATCGGCGCGCTGGGGGCCGGGCTGGTCCCGCACGGCAGCCTGCGCACCACGGTCTTCCGCACCGCGCTGATCGCCAGCGTCACCTCCACCGCCGGCATGGGCTTCACCGAGAACATGGCGCTGTGGGGGATCCTGCGCTTCGTCTCCGGCCTTGCCAGCGCCGGCACCTTCATCCTGGGCATCGCCATGGTGCTGGACGCCCTGGCCCGTGCGGGGCGGGAGTCGTGGAACGGCTGGCTCTACACCGGCGTCGGGCTCGGCATCGCGTCGAGCGGGCTGTTCGTGGCCCTGCTGGGCGACCGGCTGGGCTGGCGCGGCGACTGGCTGTGGCTGGGGCTGATCAGCACGGGCATCGGCGCGCTGTCCTGGCTGTGGCTGTCCGACCCGCCCCCGGCCCACCCCGCCGCCGCGGCCAAGGCCCAGGGCACGGGAGCCGTCCTGTCGGCGCCGCTGATCCTGCTGACTCTGGCCTATTTCCTGGAGGGCGGCGGCTACATCATCACCGGCACCTTCCTGGTCGCCATCCTGAAGACCATGCCGGAGACGGCGAAGCTGGGCGAGGCCGCCTGGATGGTCACCGGGCTGGCCGCCATGCCCTCCGGCCTGATCTGGGCGGCGGCTGGGCGGCGGCTGGGGCTCTGGCGGGCGCTGATCCTGGCCTATCTGGTGCAGGCGGTCGGCATCCTGCTGCCGATAACCGGCGCGCCGGTGGCCTCGGTGGTGTCGGCGGCGCTCTATGGCGGCACCTTCATCGGGATCGTGACGCTGGCCTTCACGCTGGGCCGGCAGTTGTCGGGCGGGGCGTCGGCCCGCGTCATCGGCGCACTGACCGCCGCCTACGGCCTCGGCCAGATCATCGGGCCGCTGCCGGCCGGCGTGATCGTGACCCGGACCGGCAGCTTCGACGCCGCCCTGGCCGGCGCCGCCGCCGCGGTGCTGGCGGGGGTGGTCCTGCTGATCGCCGGCGCCTGGATGGCCCAGCGCCGGACCGCCGGAGAGCTCGCCGTCCGCTCCTGACCCTGTTCGACCCGCCCGAGGTGCGGTCTTCCGCCGCAGTCCGGCGCGCCGAAGATTTGCTATTGTTTCCCCGCAACGCTTAAGTTTGCAAACATATTTCAATTTGGGGGAAACGATGAAGCGCAAGCTGGTTCCTGACGTGGTGAAGTCGCAGGAACTCATTCTGGTGCCGGAGGACACGTCGGTCCTGACCGTCTCCAAGCTGATGGCGGAGAAGAACATCGGCGCCGTGCTGGTGGTCAACCACGGCGCCCTCGTCGGCATCATCACGGAGCGCGACCTGAACAACAAGGTGCTCTCCACCCAGATCGACCCCTTCGAAACCGAAGTTTCGGCGATCATGACCCGCGATCCGGACACCCTGCCGCCGGACGCCGACGCCAGCGAGGCGCTCGCCCTGATGCATTCGAAGCACTACCGCCACCTGCCGATCACCCAAGGCAAGCGCGCGGTGGGCATCGTCTCCATCCGCGACCTGTTCAAGCTCGCCTACGAGCAGCTGAACGCCGAAGCGTAAGGTCATCCCATCCGGGCCGCCTCCCGCCGGCGTTTGCGGCGGGCGGCGGCCATCAGGTTCAGCGCCTCCACCAGCGCCGAGAAGGCGATGGCGAAGTACAGGTAGCCCTTGGGGATGTGGAAGCCCAGCCCGTCGGCCACCAGCGCGATGCCGACCAGCAGCAGGAAGGACAGCGCCAGCATCTTCACGGTAACGTGACGGTTGACGAAGTCGCCGACCGGGCCGGAGGCGAATAGCATCACCGCCATGGCGATGACGACCGCCGCGATCATCACCGGCAGATGGTTGGACATGCCGACGGCGGTGATCACGCTGTCGAGCGAGAAGACGATGTCCAGGAACATGATCTGCACGACCACCCCGCCGAAGCCGGCGACCTTGGGGGCCGCTCCGCCCTCGTCCTCGTGACCTTCCACCGTGTGGTGGATCTCCATCGTGCCCTTGGCGAGCAGGAACAGGCCGCCGCCGATCAGGATCAGGTCGCGCCCCGACAGCTCCATGCCCAGCACGGTCAGCAGCGGCTGAGTCAGCGTCGCCACCCAGGCGATGGAGGCCAGCAGCATCAGCCGCGTGATCAGCGCCAGCGCCAGCCCGACCTGCCGGGCCTTCTTCTGCTGGTGCACCGGCAGCTTCGCCGCCATGATCGAGATGAAGATGATGTTGTCGATGCCCAGCACGATCTCCAACGCCGTCAGCGTCAGAAGGCTGGCCCAGACTTGCGGGTCGGCGAGGATGTCGAGCATGGGAAACTGCGGCTCCGGATGCGGCCAAGGCGATGGTCCCCGCCCAGATGTGGTCGCCGCTCCGGAAACGCAATGGTTGAGCCCACGCTTTCCTGAGGCGAAGCGCGGCTATTCTTCGTTGTGCAGGCGGTCGAGCGCCCGTCGCTCGCGCTTGGTCGGGCGTCCGGCGCCGGGGTCGCGGGGAGCGGCGTCCCGGTAGGGGTCCTGAATGGCCTCCTCCCGCACGGGCGGGGCGAGGTCTTCGTAGAGCGTCCGCGCCTCCTCCGCCGGGCCGCGCCGGCTGCCCAGCGCCGCCACCTTGATGACGCGGATGTGCCGCCCCTGCGGGAAGGTCAGCACGTCGCCGGGCTTCACCGCGTAATGCGCCTTGGTGACCACCGTCCCCGACACCCGCACGCCCCCGCCGTTGCACAGCTTCGCGGCAAGGCTGCGCGTCTTGAAGAAGCGCGCGTACCACAGCCACTTGTCGATGCGCAGTCGCCCCGCGCCGGGGTCGGGGAGGCCGTCGTCGAAATCATCGGTGTCGTGTGTCATCGCGTGCCCCCTCCCTCCCACGCTGGCGCGTGGGTCCCTCCCTCCCCCGCTTCGCGGGAGAGGGCGAAGTCCCCTCCACCGCGAGAGCGGGGGAGGGTTAGGGTGGGGGCAATGGTGCCCATTGATACGACGTCGTTCATCCAATCCCCGAAAGCTGGCGCAGCTTGGCGAAGGGGTGGTCGGTGTTGACCGGGGTCTCGCGGCGGGGCTTGGCGCGGTGGTTGCGCCGGCGCCGCCAGGTGACCGCCCCATCCTCCGCCACGGAGCGCGTGTAGCCAAGCCCCTTCAGCACGCCGCCCAGTTCGTCCGGCGACACGCCGATCATCTGGCCGAGCGCCGGCTCGGCGGCGGCGGTGCCCTCCTTGGCGTTCTTCAGCATCTCCGTCTCCAGCCGGTCGAGCATGTCCACCCGCACCGCGCGCGGCCCCGCCGCCGGATAGCCGATGGCCTCCCAGAAGGCCGGCGGCGCGCCGGCGGCCTCCACGGAGACGCGGCCCGGCGGCGGGATCGGCACCGGCAGGGGCAGCTTGTGCTTCACCGCCCACAGCAGCCCGCGCAGTTCCACCGCCCCCGGCTTGGCGAGCGCCGTCAGGTAGAGGTGCGACACGCCGAGCCGCACCCCGTGCCGGGCCAGCGCCTTGCGGTCGTTCTTCTCCAGCCCCTCCACCAGCGAGGCCACGGGCGCGCGCGGCAGCGCCCCCATATTCTCCACCAGCTGGAAGGCCAGCCCGCGCGCCGTGCCGGTCAGGTCCCCCTTGGTCATGTTGGCCGCATCGCGCAGAGCCAGCAGCGGCCTCAACTTCGCGGCGACGCGGTCCTTCAGCCAGCGCTCCAGCCGGGCGCGCACGCGGTCGATCTGCCCCTGGTCCAGCAGCCCCTCGTCGAAGGGCAGCACCGCCGGGGACAGCACCGACGGGCCGGGGCCGAGCTTCGCCACCGGCAGCCCGTCCGCCATCAGCACCCCGTCCATGCCGAGCGCGAAGACGTCGTCCGGCTCCTGCTCGAACGCGCGCAAGCGCGACGCCACCTCCTCACGCAGCGCGCGCCGGGCGGCGCTCAGCAGCGACTTGGCCTCCTCCGACCGTTCCGGGGCGTCGGGCACGAAGCGGAAGCCTTCCAGACGGCCGACCGGGTGGCCTTCCACCACCACCTCGCCGTCCGCGCGGACGCCGCCCATCAGCTCCCGCCCGTCCTTCAGCGTGCGGACGAGCGTGGCGGTGCGGCGGTCGATGAAGCGTTGCGTCAAGCGTTCGTGCAGGGCGTCGGACAGTTTGTCCTCGATGGCGCGGGCGCGCTCCTGCCAGTGCACGGGGTCCTTCAGCCAAGCCGGCCGGTTGGAGATGTAGGTCCAGGTGCGGATGTGCGCGATGCGCGCCACCAGCGCGTCGATGTCGCCTTCCGTGCGGTCCAGCCGCGCGATCTGCTTGCCCACCCAGTCCTTGTCCAGCCGCCCGAGGCCGGTGCGCAGGTAGCGGAAGATCTGCGCCAGCAGCCGCGTGTGGGCGTCGGACAGCACCTTGCGGAAGTCGGGGATCTGGCAGACCTCCCACAGCAGGCGCACGTTGTCGCGGCCCTTGGCGAGGTCCATGATCTCCGCGTCGCGCACCAGCGCCTGCAGCGCCAGATGGTCGTCGGCGTCGCGGGCGCGGATCAGCTCCGGGATCGGCGGCCGTTCCTCCAGCGACTTCAGCAGGTAGCCCGGCGTGTCGAAGCGCAGCTTGCTGTTGCGCCACATCAGCGTCTTGATCGTCTCGAACTCGTGGTTCTCGACGCGGTTGACCACATCGGCCTCCAGCTCCCCCACCTCGTCGGTGGTGCCGAAGGTGCCGTCGCGCATGTGGCGGCCGGCGCGGCCGGCGATCTGCGCCACCTCCGGCGCGCGCAGCCGGCGCGGGGCGAAGCCGTCGAACTTCACGATGCGGGCGAAGGCCACATGGTCCACGTCCATGTTCAGGCCCATGCCGATGGCGTCGGTCGCCACCAGATAGTCCACCTCCCCCGCCTGATAGAGCCCCACCTGCGCGTTGCGCGTGCGCGGGGACAGGGCGCCCAGCACCACCGCCGTGCCGCCGCGCTGGCGCCGGATCATCTCGGCCAGCGCGTAGACGTCGGTGGCCGAGAAGGCCACCACGCAGCTGCGCGGCGGCAGGCGCGTCAGCTTCTTGTAGCCGGCGTAGGTCAGCTGCGAGAAGCGCGGACGGCTGATGAACTCGGCGCGCGGCACCAGACGGCGGATCAGCGGCTGCACCGTGTCGGACCCCAGGAACATCGTCTCCACCAGCCCGCGCGCGTTCAGCAGCCGGTCGGTGAAGATGTGCCCGCGCTCCGGATCGGCGCAGAGCTGCACCTCATCCACGGCAAGGAAGTCCACGGCGCGGTCCAGCGGCATGGATTCGACCGTACACACCCAGTAGGACGGGTTGGGCGGCAGGATCTTCTCCTCGCCGGTGACCAGCGCCACGGCGTTCCGGCCCTTGATGGACACGATGCGATCGTAGTTCTCGCGGGCGAGAAGACGCAGCGGAAAGCCGATCATCCCCGTCCGGTGGCCGAGCATGCGCTCGATGGCGAGATAGGTTTTCCCGGTGTTGGTCGGCCCCAGCACGGCGACCACCCGGCCCCCGGCACCCAGACCGCCCCCGGAAGGATCGAGGACAGGTGTCATACCGGTAAGTCTTGGGCCTGAGGACCGGCAATGCAAGCGTGAGGGCGGCCGTCCGCCACCTTTCCCCCAGCCATTCCCTACGAGCCATTCCCCACCGGTCCTTCCCCATAGGACCACGGGCCGATGGACCGGCGGCGGTTATCGTGTCTACCCTGGCGGGAATCAGCCGCCCTTTCAGAGGTTCCCACATGCGCCGCCTGCCCGCCCGTTCGCTCGCCGTCGCCCTCGTCCTGGTCGCCACGGCGGCCAGCAGCCCCGCCCGCGCCGACGCCCCGCCGGTGACGGAGGACGGCGCGAAGGTGCTGGCCGTGGCCATCAAGGACGGGCTGGCCCGCTGGTTCCCCAAGGCCAAGGACGGCGGTGCGGAGTTCCGCTGGAAGGGCAACCCGACGGCGACCCCGGCCGGCGACCATTACGACGTCGCCCTGCCCGCCCTGTCGGCGCTGTCCGACGACGGCACCTCCACCGAGGTCGGCGTGATCCGCCTGACCGTGAAGCCGCAGGACGGCGGCACCCACGCCGTCACCGCCACCCTGCCCGACAGCATCGCCGTCCTGAACAACGGCAAGCCGGCCGCCACCATCCGCATCGGCCGCCAGCGCTTGGCCGGCGTGTGGTCCGGCGCCTTCGAGACCCTGCTGTCGGCCGATTCCGAACTCGGCGACATCGCCGTCGCCAGCGACAAGAAGGCGGCCGGGAAGGGCAATGGAAAGGGCGACGCCAAGGGCGGCAAGGACGACGGCACCCTGACCATCGGCGCGATCACCCTGGCCGGCGACCTGAAGCCCGACGGCGCCACGACCTGGAGCGGCCCCGGCGCCCTGTCCGTCAGCAACGTCCGCTTCCTGGACGGGCAGAACAAGGAGGTGATGGCGCTGGCCGGCCTGACCATGGAGGGCTCCTACACCCGCATCGACCTGCCCCGCGCGACCGCGCTGCAACGCCTGACCCAGGCCCACGCCGTCGCCGGGACCGAGCCCAAGGCGGCGGAGCTGGTCCCGCTGATGCAGGGCGTCATGGGCGGGATGAGCTTCCGCGTCCGCCTGTCCGGCCTGTCGGCGGTGAACCCGGAGGACGGCACGCGCTTCTCGCTCAGCCAGCTTTCCGCCCGCGGCGGGGCGGAGGACATGGACCGTCCGATGGGCGGCGCCACGCTGGGCTTCGAGGCGTCGGGGGTGGAGCTGACCCCGCCGGTGGCCCCGAAGGCCTTCATGCCGGAGCGCATGGAGCTTCAGCTCAGCCTCACCAAGATGCCGAGCGGCGCCTTCTGGAAGGCCATAGCCGACCTCGCCGCGCTGGCGGAGCAGAAGACGGCCACCGCCGCCGACAGCGACGAGGAGGAGGATGACGAGGATGCGCCCGACACCGCCGCCAACACGGAGGCCGAGGCCATCGGCAACCGCCTCGTCGCCGCCCTGACCGAGGCCGGTTCGGAACTGCGCATCGACAAGCTGGCCGTGGACACGCCGGCCACCTCCGGCAGCGTGACGGGGGCCGCGCGCATGGCCGCCAACACCGCCTTCGGCGCGGTCGGCGGAGCGACTGTCCTGCTGCGCGGTCTGGACGGCGCCGCCAAGGCCCTTCAGCCCGCCGCCGGCAAGAAGGCCGACAAGGAGACTCAGGACGCGCTGGGCATGATCGCCATGCTCCAGGCCATGGGCCAGCTCAGCAAGGACGAGTCGGGCGCCGACCTGCGCACCTACAAGATCGATCTGACCGACGCCGGTCAGGTGCTGCTGAACGGCGCCGACATGAACGCCATGATGGGCGGCGCCGGCGGCGGCGCGCCGGAACCGCAGCCGACCGCGAAGAAGACGATGAAGAAGCCCTGACCCTTACCGGCGGCTGCAAAAGCCGCGGGTCGTTCTTGCTCATGACACTTGCATGGGACGGCGCACTTCCACATATCTGCGCCGTCCTTCGCAACCCCACCCAACAAGAACGATCAAGGATGCATCCATGACCGAGGAACGGCTCAGTTTCCAGGCCGAGGTCAGCCGCCTGCTCGACATCGTCGCGCACTCGCTCTACAGCGAGAAGGAAGTCTTCCTGCGCGAGCTGGTCTCGAACGCCTCCGACGCGTGCGACCGCCTTCGCTACGCCGCCCTGACCCAGCCCGAACTGTCCGCCGACGACCCGAACCTGAAGGTCCGTCTGCTGGTGGACAAGGAGGCGCGGACCCTGACCGTGGCCGACAACGGCATCGGCATGAACCGCGAGGATCTGGTCGAAAACCTCGGCACCATCGCCCGCTCGGGCACCGCCGCCTTCATGCGCAGCCTGAAGGAGAGCGAAAAGAGCGGCGACGGGAAGAAGGACGTGAACCTGATCGGCCAGTTCGGCGTGGGTTTCTACTCCGCCTTCATGGTCGCCGATCAGGTCGAGGTGCTGACCCGCAAGGCCGGCGAGGCCCAGGGCTGGCGCTGGCTGTCCGACGGCAAGGGCGAGTTCACCATCGCCGAGGCGGCCCCAGAGGCTGACAACCTGCCGCGCGGCACGCAGATCAAGCTGCACCTGCGCGACGGCGACGACGAGTATCTGGACGAGCATCGCCTGTCGTCCATCATCCGCAAATATTCCGACCACATCGCCATCCCGATCCTGTTTGGGGAGGGTGACGACGAAAAGTCGCTGAACAGCGCGTCGGCCCTGTGGATGCGGTCGAAGAACGAGATCACCGCCGACCAGTACAAGGAATTCTACCACCACGTCGGGCACGCCTTCGACGAGCCGTGGCTGACCCTGCACTGGCGGGCCGAGGGGGCCATCGAATACACGAACCTGCTGTTCGTGCCGTCCTCCAAGCCCTTCGACCTGTTCGACCCCAAGCGCGCCCACCGGGTGAAGCTGTACGTCAAGCGCGTCTTCATCACCGATTCGGCGGAAGGGCTGCTGCCGCCTTACCTGCGCTTCCTGCGCGGCGTGGTGGACAGCGAGGACCTGCCGCTGAACATCAGCCGCGAGATGCTTCAGCACAACCCGATGCTGGCCAAGATCCGCGCCGGCATCACCCGCCGCGTCCTGTCGGAGCTGGGCAAGAAGGCCAAGGACACCGAGAAGGCGGAGGAATACGCGGCCTTCTGGGAGAATTTCGGCGCGGTCCTCAAGGAAGGCCTCTACGACGACTACGAGCACCGCGAGGATCTGCTGAAGCTGATGCGCTTCCGCAGCACGGCCAGCGACGGCCTCGTCTCGCTGGACGACTATCTCGGCCGGATGAAGGAGGGCCAGGAGGCCATCTTCACCATCTCCGGCGACGACATCGAGACGCTGAAGCGCAGCCCGCAGCTTGAGGGCTTCAAGGCCAAGGGCGTGGAGGTGCTGTTCCTGACCGACCCGGTGGACGAGTTCTGGGTGCCGTCCGTCGGCAGCTTCCAGGACAAGCCCTTCAAGTCGGTCACCCGCGGCGGCGCCGACCTCGGCAAAATCCAGGGCGGCGAGGAGAAGCCGGCCGAGGAGAAGGCGTCGGAAGGCGAGCTGTCCGACCTGCTGGCTCTGCTGAAGCTGACGCTGAAGGACGCGGTGAAGGACGTCCGCCCGTCGGAACGCCTGACCGACAGCGCCGTCTGCCTCGTCGCCGACGAGAACGACATGGACATGCACCTGGAACGCCTGCTGAAGCAGCACAAGCAGCTCGGCATGGACGCCCCGGCCGCCAAGCGCATCCTGGAGGTCAACCCCGCCCACCCGCTGATCAAGCGCCTCGCCGAGCACGCGAAGGCCAGCGGTGCCGCGACCACGCTGGACGACGCGGCGTGGCTGCTGCTCGACCAGGCCCGCATCGTGGAAGGCGAAGCCCTCCCCGACCCCGCCGCCTTCGCCCGCCGTCTGGCGAGCGCCATGGAAAAGGGTCTGGTGGCCTAAAAAGCGCCTCTGATCGAAGGTTCCGCCCCGCGCTCAATGCTGGAGCGCGGGGCGGTCCAGCCGCATCAGCTCCTTGTCCCATTCCAGATGGGCCATGACCCAGGACCGCAGGGTCGGGGTGAAGGCGCTGATCGCGTCGGGCTCCGAGCTGAAGCAGTAGATCGAGTCCATGCTGTGCAGCCAGCCCTGGTGATCCGCCAGGAAGGCCTTCTTCCTCTCGCAAATCGATCCCCCGATCTGGGCGCAGTCTTCCGTGAAGTGATGGCGCATTTCGGACAGAAGTATGTCGAAGCTGCCCTTCACGGAAATCGCCGAGACCCCCGCCTTTATGTAGCGGACATGATCGTTGTACAGGCAGACCAGGGAATTGTGCTTGGCATCCGCGTGCGAACACCCGGTCTTCAAGTCGTCGCTCCACGCGATTCGTTCAAGAATGATCGCCATTGGGGGTTACCCTGTAAGAGCCGGACTCCGCGCAGCCTTACACAGGGCGAACAAGTTAAGCAACTCAACGATTCGTTATATTGACATTTTCTGATGAGAGGGTGCAGGGGGTTCCGTCCCTCACGCCGATGTCACCTGCACATCCACCGTCATGCCCAGGAAGTCCGCGGGCGCCCCGGTCCAGGAGCCGGCGAGGGGGACGGCCTGGGTCGGGTCGCGGGTGACGGCGACGCGGATCAGGCTCTTGCCGCCGATGATGCCGTTGGTCGGGTCGAACTCCACCCAGCCGGCGCCGGGCAGATAGATCTGCACCCAGGCGTGGGTGGCCCCGCCGCCGACCACGCCGCCCACCACGCCGCCGCCCTCCGCCCCGTCGCGCGCGGGCCCATCGCGCGTGGGGTCATAGAGGTAGCCCGACACGAATCGCGCCGCGAAGCCCAGGGAGCGCGCCGCTTCCATCATGAACAGGGCGAAGTCCCGGCAGGAACCGCTGCCCATCTCCAGCGTCTCGACCGGACTCTGCGTGCCTTCCAGGTCGCGGGCCTGGTAGGTGAAGCTTTCCTTGATGCTTTGGGTCATGGCGACCAGCATGTCCTGGGTGTCGGGCGGGCCGCCCTCCCCCAGCACCACGAAGCGCTTGGCCCAGTCGTCGATCTTGTGCTCGGGGTCCGGATAGTGCCGCTGCGTGGTCCGCGCGAGGTCCGGGATCTCCTCCGCCGAATAGCTGAAGGGGTAGGTGCGGGCGTAGTCCTCGATGGGGAATTCCGGCGCCTCCAGCGGGTAATGCTCGACCCGGATGTGGCTTTCGAATTTCAGCTCCGTGGCCGGCGCGTCGAAGCTCGCCACCGCGATGGAGTTGCCGAACACATCGTGCAGCCAGCGCACCTTGGCCGGCATCGGCTCGATGACCAGCGCCGTCTCCACAAGCCGCAGGTCGTGGCTGTCGCGCGGCCGGAACATCAGGCGATGATCGCCGAACGTCACCGGGTTGGCGTACCGGTAGGTGGTCGTGTGGCGGATGTCCAGCGTCTGCATCGGGCCGTTCCCCTCCATGGCGAGCACGCAACGGCGAGGTTTGTGAATGGTTCCGAATCGCAGTATGGTGCTCGGGCATTCGGGTGGCCCGCTCCGGGGAGGGAGGGGGACCACGCGCGCCGGCCCGATCGTTGCCGGGGCGAACCGTCAAAGAACACGACCATAAGGGGACCCCATGCCTTCGCGCCTCGAACAGCTCTGCATCGACAAGGGGCTGAAGATGACCGACCAGCGCCGTGTGATTTCCCGCGTGCTGTCGGAGGCGGACGACCACCCGGACGTGGAGGAGGTGCACCGCCGCGCGTCGGCCATCGACCCGCGCATCTCCATCGCCACGGTCTACCGGACCATGCGCCTGTTCGAGGACGCGAACGTCATCGACCGGCTGGACTTCGGCGACGGCCGCGCCCGCTATGAAGAGTCCGGGTCCGAGCACCACCATCACCTGATCGACCTCGAATCGGGCAAGGTGGTGGAGTTCACCAACGAAGATCTGGAGCGGCTGAAGGAAGTCATAGCACGCGAATTGGGCTATGAACTGCTCGGTCATAGGCTCGAACTTTATGGCGTTCCGCTGCGCCGCCATGCTCCCGCATCGGAGTGATTCCGGCATCCACCGGTGCATACCGCGAATCCTTCGGATCCCCCGGATATTACCCGGACGGTTCCATCATCCATTGCGGAGTGCATCGGGCGCGGCCCTGTGCATGGACGGCCCGCGGCCCTAGCTTGAGGATCGCAAGCGAATCATTGACGGGATCGGCCGCCGCCATGGACGACATCAACAAAGACCCCGTTCTCGCCCACCTCGACCGGCTGACCGAACTGGTCACCCGCCGCCTGGACAAGCTGGATGAGCGTCTGCGCGGGCTGGAACAGGACAACGGGGAGATCATCAACCTCCTGATCGCGGTGAAAGCCGGGCTGGAGGAATGCACCGGCGACCTGCTGATCGAAACCGAGGAGGTCGAGGCCGAGGACATCGTCCCCGGCCCGTCCCTTCACTGACAGCTCCAGCGGGCGAAATGTCTTGTGGGCGGGGGCGTTCCGCCGGATAAGGGCGCCATGCAGACCAGCGTCGACCTGCCCGCCCCCGCCCGCTCCGGAACGCCGGAGGGCTCCCCTCCTCTTGTCGGGATCGCCCCCGGCGTCGCCTTCTTCGACTTCGACGGCACGCTGATCCACGGCGACAGCCTGCTGATGTTCATCGGCGAGGTGATCGGGCACCGCCGGGCCAAGCTGGCCTTTGTGGACGCGCTGCGGTCGGGCCTGCATCGCCACGCGCGCGGGCGCGGCCCCGGCGTGGACCTGTTCGGCTCCATTAAGACCATCCTGCTGAAGCGGACGCTGCGCGGCGTGCCCGTGTCCGACGCGCTCGCCGCGGCGGAACGGCTGGCCGGGCGCATCCGCTGGCACGCCCCGCTGGTCGAAACGCTGAAGGCCCATCGGCGCGAAGGCCGGCGCGTGGTCGTCGCGACCGGCGCCCTGGAGATCTACATGCCGGCCCTGCTGTGCGGGCTGGAGATCGACGACCTGTTGGCCACCGGGCTGGAGGTGGTGGACGGCACCCTCACCGGGCGGCTGAGCACCGGCAACTGCGTGCGGCTGGACAAGGCGGAGCGGGTGCAGGCCTGGATCGCCGCCAACGGCCCCGTCGGCGAGACCTGGGGCTACGGCAACCGGCCGAGCGACCTGCCGATGCTCGCCCTGCTCGACCGCCCCACGGTGGTGAAAATCTGAGCGCCCAAAATCCGAGCCCCCAAAAACCGAGAATATCGCGCGGGGATTTACAACCCCATCCCCACCGCGTAAAACCGGCGTAGCGCACCACCACGCTCGGACATTATCGGGAGGGCGGAGCATGTTCTCCATCAAGGCCGACATCGCGCTGCCCCGCTCCGGCGGCCGGCGCGCCGTGATCGCCGACGACGACCCGGCCCAGCGCGCCACCCTGGCCCGCCACCTCGCCGAGCGCGGCTTCGCCGTGTCCGAGGCCGCCGACGGGTTCACGGCCCTGTCCATCATCGGGGAAGAGGCCCCGGCCATCGCCCTGCTGCACCGGCCGGATGAGGAGGACGGCGACCGCGCGGCGGCGCTGGCCTCCCTGCTCTACCCCCACACCCGCATCATCATGACCGTCAGCCAGCCGGACGTGATGCCGGAAAACAGCCCCTTCACCCTGCTGACCCGCCCCGTGGACCTGAGAGCGCTCGACCGCTGCCTGGACGCGCTGGGGTCATAGAGCGCCCAGCACCTCCACCGGCGCACCCACCGCCAAGCCCAAATCCCGGTCGGCGCGACCACGGTTGACGGCGATTTCCGCCAGCCCGTTGGAGTTCTCGTACCACAGCGCCCCGCCCGCCGGCGCGTCGGCGAAGGTCCGGCCCCGGCGCACCGTCGCGCCGCCCGCCCGGAGCGCCGCCCCGTCCGCCAGCGCCGCCGCGCGCATCCCCGTCATCGCGTTGCCGTAGACGTCCACATAGACGATGCGCGCCAGCTCGTCCGGCCAGTCGGGCCGCGCGATGGTGGCGGGCTCCACCGGCGCGCCGGGCACCGGCTTCCCCGTCGCGAGCTGCGCCGCCACCGGGGCGAACAGGTCCCGCCCGTGGAAGCTGGCCGACAGGCGCGCCGGTCGCCAGTCGATGGTCCAGGCCTTCACCGATGCCGCCCGCCGGCGCACCAGTTCGAACAGGCCGTTGTCGGGGCCGACGAAGATCCGCCCGCCTGCCTCCACCACCAGGGGCCGGCGGTCGGTGCCCACGCCGGGGTCGACCACGCAGACGAAGACGCTGCCCGCCGGGAATTCCTCCGCATAGGCCGCCAGCAGATAGGCGGACAGCTGCGGGTCGAACACGGGGGCGTCGGCGAACAGGTCGATCACCGGCACGCCGGGCGCCTCGCGCGCCAGCACGGCCTTGACCTGCCCGGTGTAGGGGCCGTTGAGCCCGAAATCGGTGAACAGCACGATCATGCCACCAATATAGCGCTGCCCTGGCCGGGCCTCCATTGAACGTCGCACCGGGCTGTCGCATTTCCTCACCGGCCCTGCGGGCCACCCTCTCCCCAGAGGGGAGAGGGCTAAAAGCGCCGAATGCGATTGCCCTGGAACGTCGAACCCGGTCCCGCCTCCACGCAGGGCATCCCGGCGGGGCCGCCGCGCGCTGCGCCGCCTGCGCACGCAGGTCACAGCCGACCCGGTTGCCGCTGAGGCGCAAAATCCCTAGAGTTCCGGTGCTTTTCCACCGGCGGAGCCCCGAACCATGTCCCTCCACCGCTGGCCCCGCCGCTGGAGCGGACTGACGCTGATCGCGCTGGCCCTGTTGCCGGTCAGCGCGACGCACACCGTCAAGCACTATCTCGACCACAACTCGGTCGATCTGCTCTGGTCGCTGCTCAGCGACGGGCTGGCCGCGTCGGTCATCGCGCTCGCCCTGCTGCGCGAACACCGCTCCGCCGACCGCGCGCGGGCCGAGGCCGCGTCGGCGGAGGCGCGCGCGGCGGAGGCGCACCGCCGCCTGACCGAGGCGATCGAGGTGGTGGACGAAGGCTTCGCCCTGTTCGACGCCGACGACCGGCTGGTTCAGTGCAACGCCCGCTATCGCGAGATCTGCGCGCCCTTCGGCCCGGTGGAGCCCGGCGTCCGCTTCGCGGACATGGTCCGCCGGGGTGCGGCGATGGGCGGCTTTCCCGACTGCGACCCGGCCGACCCCGAGGGCTGGATCGCCATGCGGCTCGACCGGCACCGCAACCCGCAGGGGCCGCTGGAGCAGCGCATGGGCGACGGGCGCTGGTTCAAGATTGACGAGCGGCGCACCAGCGACGGCGGCTACGTCGGCCTGCGCACCGACATCACCGAACTGAAGCGGCGCGAGCAGGAGCTGGCGCACAAGTCCGACCTGCTGGAAGCCACCTTCGCCGCCATGGCGCAGGGGCTGCTGGTGTGGAGCGCCGAGGGCCGCTTCCTGGCCTGCAACCAGCGGGTCCTCCAGCTTCTCGACCTGCCGGCGGAGGCGATGCGGCCGGACCTGACCCTCACCGGCCTGCTGCGCCGGTTTGCCGAGCGGGGGGAGTTCGGCCCCGGCGACCCCGACGCGCTGGCGTCACAACGGTTCGCCCTGCTGGACCCCGACGGCGGCAGCCGGCTCGAACGCACCCGCCCCGACGGCCGGGTGCTGGAGATCACCGCCGGCCGCATGCCCGACGGCTCGATCCTGCTGACCTACACCGACATCACCGACTTCCGCCGCGTGGAAACCGCCCTGCGCGACAGCGAGGACCGGTTCCGCAAGCTGTCCGACGCCGCCATGGACGGCATTCTGGTGCATGACATGGGCGTGATCGTGGACGCCAACCGGGCCGCCGCGGCAACGCTGGGCCTGCGCCCGGAGGATCTGGTTGGGCAGACCATCGCCTCCCTGATGGCGCCGGAGGACCGCGACTTCGCCTGGCAGCGCATGCGCAGCCGCGACGAATCCCCCTTCGAGGCGAGCTGCGTGCGCCGCGACGGCAGCCGCCTGATCGTCCAGGGGGAGACGCGCTACGTCCCCTATCGGGGGCGGACCATGGCGATGGTCTCGGTCCGCGACATCACCGAGCACCGCCGGACCGAGGCGCAGCTCCGCCTCGCCAAGGAGCAGGCGGAGCTGGCGAGCCGCGCCAAATCGGAGTTCCTGCGCACCATCAGCCACGAGATCCGCACGCCCATGAACGGCGTGCTGGGCATGCTGGGCCTGCTGCTGGACGGCCCCCTCGGCGAGGAGCAGCGCGCCTACGCCCGCACCGCGCGCGAATCGGCGGAAGCGCTGCTGTCCATGCTGAACGACATCCTGGACATCTCCCGGATGGAGGCCGGCAAGCTGACGCTGGAGACCGCCCGTTTCGCCCTGGCCGAGCTGGTGGAAAGCGTGGTGGAGTTGCAGGCCGCCCGCGCCTTCGCCAAGGGCATCGAACTGGCGGTCTGCATCCCGGCCGGGCTACCGGGCACGCTGCGCGGCGACTCGGGCCGGCTGCGGCAGGTGCTGCTGAACCTGATCGGCAACGCGGTGAAGTTCACCGACCGGGGCGGCGTCGCGGTCACCGTGTCGCGCGCCGACGACGACGGGTCCCTGCGCTTCGAGGTGGCCGACACCGGCATCGGCATCCCGCCCGACGCCCAGGGCGACCTGTTCACGGAATTCGTGCAGATCCACCCGCGCCTGTCGCGCCGCCACGACGGGGTGGGGCTGGGGCTGGCGATCTCCAAGCGGCTGGTCGAGATGATGGGCGGCCGCATCGGCTTCGACAGCGCCCCCGGCCAGGGCAGCACCTTCTGGTTCACCCTGCCCCTGGAACCCGACCCGGCCTCCCTCCCCACGGGCGACGAGCGCGCGCTGGCCGGCCGCACCGTGCTGCTGCACGAGCCCAACGCCACGACGCGCCGCGCACTGGCGGAGCAGCTCCGCTCCTGGGGTGCGGAGGTGGTGGAGGCGGGTGCCCCCTCCCTCCCTCCCCCGCCGTTGGCGGTGGAGGGCAAAACGGCGGCAGTCCCCTCCACCGCCGCAGGCGGGGGAGGGTTAGGGAGGGGGCAAGCGCCCGCACCTGCGCCCGCACCCGACCTCGCCCTCACCACCACCCCCGACGGCACCGCCCTCCCCGCGCGGCGCACCGTCCGCCTCACCCTCCCGCAGCAGGCACCGGAGGTGATCCCCGGCGTCGACGCGACCGTGACCAAGCCGGCGCGGCCGGCCCGCCTGCTGGCCGCGCTCATCGGCACGACGGCCCCCGAAGCCGCTCCCGCTGCCGAGCCCGCCCCGCTTCCCAAGGGCGCCGGCCAGCGCATCCTGCTGGTGGAGGACAGCCCGACCAACCAGATGGTGGCCACCCACCTGTTGCGCGGGGCCGGCTATCGCGTGGACATCGCCGGCAACGGACTGGAGGCGGTGGAGGCGGCCAAGGCCATCCCCTACGACCTGATCCTGATGGACCTCGCCATGCCGGAGATGGACGGGCTGACGGCGACCCGGACCTTGCGCGGTCTGCCGCCGCCGGCCGGGGCCATCCCGATCGTCGCCATGACCGCCGACGCCATGGACAGCGACCGCGAGCGCTGCCTGGAGGCCGGCATGAACGACCACGTCGCCAAGCCCATCGACCGCGCGCATCTGCTGCGCACCATCGCCCGCTGGCTGCCCGCTCTCTCGACGCAGCCGGCCGACGAGTCGCTGGACGCAAGCGTGTTGGATGTGGGCGTTCTGGACCAGCTCGCCCGCGATCTGAATCCCGAGCTTCTGGCCGACGTGATCCGTGAATTCGTGGAGGAGACCCTGGCGCGGGCGGAGCGGATCGCGCGGAGCGGCGCCGACCTCGGCACGCTGGCGCGGGAGGCGCACACCTTGAAGAGCACCGCCGGCACCTTCGGCGCCGTCTGCCTGTCGGCCGCCGCCCGTGCGCTGGAGACGGCGTGCCGGAACAACGCGGTCGGCGAGGTGGCGTCGCTTCAGCGCGACATACCCCGCCTCACCCGCGAGGCCGTGGAGGCCTATCGAAGCCGCGGTTACGTCACTCCATCACGCTGATGTTGACGGCGGCGTCCTTGCCGTTGTTGCCGCGCGCCACCTCGAACTCGACGCGCTGGCCTTCCGACAGGCCGTGCAGGCCCGACTTCTGGACGGCGGTGATGTGGACGAAGACGTCCTTGGCGCCGGCCTCCGGCGCGATGAACCCATACCCCTTGGTGGTGTTGAACCATTTCACGGTGCCGGTGGCCATAGGCGGACTCTCCCTACGTCTTGGTCTGTGTCCGTCGCCGGTCCGGGGCGGTTGGGCGACGGGCGGTGGTCGAATGCGAAGCGCCGGTCAAGCGGAACCAAGATGACGCGAGGGGAGGCTAGCCGCAGAAACCCCACAGCGGCAAGGCAGCTTCAGGGCATATGCCCAAAGCCGCCAGAACCGTCATTCGGAAATAAGCCGATGGCGGCGGGTATCGGCGGGGCAAGACTTTCGATGGTCTTGGAAGCGCCCTTTTTAGAACGCCAGTATACGAAGAATTTGTTTCAGAGCTTGCCTTCGGCCTGCCAGGCCAGGCGCTTGCGGTAGATGGTCGACGCGCTGATCTCCAGCAGGGCGGCGGCGCGGGGGATGTTGCCGTCGCAGGCGGCGATGGCCTCCTCGATGGCGTCGCGCTCCGTCTCCCACAGGGGCTTCACGGCCTTGGGCGAGGGCGGCTGCGGCGCCGTCACCGGATGGGCGTGCCCGTTGCCGTGGGAGGCCCCGGCCGGCCCCGGCGGCGCGCCGAGCGGCGGCGGCAGCATGGCCGGCGTCACCGTGTCGCCGTCGTGCAGGACGACGATGTTGCGCACCACGTTCTGCACCTGCCGCACGTTGCCCGGCCAGTGGTAGGTGCGCAGCGCGTGCTCCGCCTCCGGGGAGAAGCGGACGAAGCTCTTGCCCTCCTCCCGCGCGTAGTCGGCCAGCAGGTGGCGGGCGATTTCCAGCACGTCGTCCTCGCGCTCGCGCAGCGCCGGCAGGTGCAGCGGGATGACGTGCAGGCGGTAGTAGAGGTCTTCGCGGAAGCGCCCTTCCTCCACCTCGCGCAGCGGGTCGCGGTTGGTGGCGCAGACGATGCGCAGGTCCACCTTCTCCAGCTTGCTGCCGCCGACGGGGGTGTAGGTCCCGGTCTGGATGAAGCGCAGCAGCTTGGTTTGCAGGTCGGGCGCCAGCTCGCAGATTTCGTCCAGGAACAGCGTGCCGCCGCCGGCCCGCGCCGCGGCCCCTTCCCGGTCGGCCACCGCCCCGGTGAAGGAGCCCTTCACATGGCCGAAGATCTCGCTTTCCATCAGGTCCTTGGGGATGGCCCCGCAGTTGATGGCGACGAAGGGCTTTTCGGCGCGCGGGCTCTGCCGGTGGATGGCCTCGGCGCAGACCTCCTTGCCGGTGCCCGACTCGCCGGTGATGAACACCGTCGCGCGGGAGGAGGCGGCGCTGTCGATGATCCGGTAGACCGCCTGCATCGCCAGCGAGGAGCCGATGAAGCCGTGATAGCGGCTGCGCCCCAGGTCCTTTTCGAAGGTGTCGACGATCTGGGCCAGCCGCAGGCGTTCCGACGCGTTGCGCACGGTGATGGTCAGGCGGTCGGCCGTGAAGGGCTTCACCAGGAAATCGTAGGCGCCCTGCCGCATCGCCTCCACCGCCACGCCGACCGAGCCGTGCGCGGTGATGATGATGACCGCGCAGGGCAGCGCCTGCGCGTTGATGCGCTTCAGCACATCCATCCCATGCATGTCCGGAAGCTGAAGGTCCAGCAGCACGATGCGCGGCGCCCCATCGGCCAGCTGTTCCAGCGCCGCGGCCCCGGTTTCCACCGTGACGACCGGGTTGCAGCACTCCTTCTTCAGGTACTCCGCGTAGACGCGGGCCAGAGACGGCGTGTCTTCGACGAGCAGGACGGGCGTGGTGCGCGAGGCCATGGTCCGGATGGTTCGGGTGAAGACGGCGGCGGCGGTCGATCCGGAAACCGACGGGAAGCGGTGGATAGCACCGAATCCTTAAAATGCACTCTACGCGATGGTGCGCCGGTCGCGAAAGACCCGCAATGGCTGCGCGCAACGAAATATCACGGGCACCGGTTTCACACCCTCGCCACGGGGAGGCATTTCACACAAGAAAGCTGTGTGGCGCGTTGACGGATGCTTGTACCGCGCCGCATGATGGAATATCTCAATTCTACAAAATCCATCGCAAAGAACAGCGGGGACCCCGTGGCCGAATCATCCGTGCTGTCCGGCAAGCGCATCCTGCTCGTCATCGCGGGCGGCATCGCGGCCTACAAGTGTCTGGAGCTGATCCGCCGCCTGAAGGAGCGCGGCGCGACGGTGCGCGCCGTGCTGACCAGGGCGGGGGCGCAGTTCGTCACGCCCCTGTCGGTCCAGGCGCTGACGGAGGACACCGTCTACCAGGATCTCTGGTCCCTGACCGACGAGTCGGAGATGGGGCACATCCAGCTGTCCCGCGACGCCGACCTGCTGGTGGTCGCCCCGGCGACGGCCAACCTGCTGGCCCGCATGGCCGCGGGCATGGCCGACGATCTGGCCGCCACGGTCCTGCTGGCGACCGACAAGCCGGTGCTGGTGGCCCCGGCCATGAACGTGCGGATGTGGGAGCATCCGGCGACCCAGGCCAACATGGCCCTTCTGGAAAAGCGCGGCGTGCGCCGCGTCGGCCCCAACAAGGGGGAAATGGCCTGCGGCGAATACGGCGCCGGCCGCATGGCGGAGCCCATGGAGATCCTCCAGGCCATCGCAACCTATTTCGAGGAACGCGACGCGCCCAAGCCCCTGAAGGGCAAGCGCGCCCTGGTCACCAGCGGCCCGACCTACGAGCCCATCGACCCGGTGCGCTACATCGCCAACCGCTCCTCCGGCAAGCAGGGCCACGCGATCGCGGAGGCTCTGGCGCGGCTGGGCGCCGACGTGACGCTGGTCACCGGCCCGACCCGCCTGCCCGACCCGCCGGGCTGCACCGTCCACCCCATCGAGACCGCGCGGGAGATGCTGGCCGCCTGCGAGGCCGCCCTGCCCGTGGACATCGCCGTCTGCGCCGCCGCCGTGGCGGACTGGCGCGTGGCCGGCGAATCGGACCGCAAGCTGAAGAAGGACGGCGGCGGCCCGCCCGCCCTGGCGCTGACCGAGAACCCGGACATCCTCGCCTCCCTCTCGCAGACCAAGTCCCGTCGCCCGGCGCTGGTCGTCGGCTTCGCGGCGGAGACCGGCAACGTCGTGGAATACGCGACGGCCAAGCGCATCCGCAAGGGCTGCGACTGGATCGTCGCCAACGACGTGTCGCTGGGCACCACGACCTTCGGCGGCACCGACAACACGGTCCACCTGATCCGCGACGGCGGCGTGGAGGACTGGCCCACCATGGGCAAGGACGCCGTGGCCGCCCGCCTCGCCGAGGCCATCGCCCAGCATTTCACCCAGCATTTTCAGGAGAAAGCCCCGTGACTGTTTCCGTCCCCGTCGTCCGCCTTCCCCACGCCGAGGGGCTGGCGCTTCCGGCCTACGCGACGGAACACGCGGCCGGGCTCGACCTCGTCGCGGCGGTGGCGGCCCCGGTGGTGCTGGAGCCGGGCCGGCGCGCCCTGGTCCCCACGGGCATCGCCATGGCCCTGCCCGATGGGTTCGAGGCGCAGGTGCGCCCCCGCTCCGGCCTTGCCCTGAAGAACGGGATCACGGTGCTGAACAGCCCCGGCACCATCGACGCGGACTATCGCGGCGAGGTCGGCGTCATCCTGATCAACCACGGCGACCAGCCCTTCACCGTCGAGCGCGGCCAGCGCATCGCGCAGTTGGTCGTCGCCCGCTACGAGCGCGTCGCCTGGAGCGAGGCGTCCACCCTTCCCGACAGCGCCCGCGGTGCCGGCGGATTCGGCTCCACCGGCCAGCACAGCCACAACACACCGAGTTTGGAGTCGAAATGATGCTCCGCATCTCCAAGAAGCTGATGTTCGCGATCGAGGCGGTGCTGGACATCGCCTACAACGCGGGCACCGAGCCCGTGCAGTCCGGCGAGATCACCCGCCGCCAGGGCATCCCCAAGCGCTATCTGGAGCAGGTGCTCCAACAACTGGTGCGCGACGGCATCCTGGCCGGCGTGCGCGGGCCGCGCGGCGGCTACCGACTGGCGCGGGAGCGCCGGCGCATCACGCTGGGCGAGATCGTGAAGGTGGTCCGCTCCATGGAGACGGCGGCCGACCCCATCGAAGAGCCGGCGGGCTCCATCCTCGGCCACAAGGTGGTCCGGCCGCTGTGGGGCGAGCTTCAGGAGGAATGCATGAAGAAGCTCGATGACATCACCATCGAGGATCTCTGCCTGCGCGCCCGCACCGCTGGGGTGGAAAGCGAAACGGAAGACCGCATCGACTTTACCATTTAAACCCACACGGAAAGCGGATAAATTTCGACCATGCTGTAAAAGTGGTCGATAACCACACACCGGAGGAGTGAAAAGATGCCGGCTTCCGAGTTTCGCGGTAAAATCTACGACAGCATTCTCGACACCGTCGGCGCCACGCCGCTGGTGCGCGTCAAGCGGCTGGCCGACGAGGCCGGCGTGAAGGCCCAGATCGTCGGCAAGCTGGAGTTCTTCAACCCGCTGGCCAGCGTGAAGGACCGCATCGGCTTCGCCATGATCGAGGCGGCGGAGCGCGCCGGCACCATCGAGCCGGGCCGCACCACGCTGGTCGAGCCGACGTCGGGCAACACCGGCATCGCGCTGGCCTTCGTCGCGGCGGCCAAGGGCTACAAGCTGATCCTGACCATGCCGGAAAGCATGTCGGTCGAGCGCCGCAAGATGCTGAAGCTGCTGGGCGCCGAACTGGTGCTGACCCCGGCGGCCGAGGGCATGAAGGGCGCCATCCGCCGGGCCGACGAGATCGTCGCGACCGACAAAAACGCCTACATGCTCCAGCAGTTCAAGAACCCGGCGAACCCGGAGATCCACCGCAACACCACGGCGGAGGAGATCTGGAAGGACACCGACGGCAAGGCCGACATCCTGATTTCCGGCGTCGGCACGGGCGGCACGCTGACCGGCGTGTCGGAGGTGCTGAAGGCCCGCAAGCCCGGCTTCCGCGCCGTCGCCGTGGAGCCGGAGGACAGCCCCGTCCTGTCCGGCGGCATGCCCGGCCCGCACAAGATCCAGGGCATCGGCGCCGGCTTCGTGCCGGACGTCCTGCAGAAGGACCTGATCGACGAGGTCGTCCGCATCTCCAACCAGCGCGCCTTCGAGACCGCCCGCAAGGTGGCCCGTCTGGACGGCATCCCGGTCGGCATCTCCTCCGGCGCCGCGCTCGCCGCCGCGCTGGAAGTCGGCGCCCGTCCGGAGAACGAAGGCAAGCTGATCGTCGTCATCCTCCCCTCCTTCGCGGAGCGCTACCTCTCCACCGCCCTGTTCGAAGGCCTGGAGTAACCGTACGACCGATCCCCGGAACGCCGCCCGAAAGGACCGGCGTTCCGGGGGCGGCCTTGTTCTTGATTGGTTCGCGAAAGTTACGGTACTCTACTTCCACCACCGGCCGAGATGCGCCCTATCTCGCCCGCCTCCGGCTCTCAGCGAATGCCATGGAAGGGTGAGGGCTATAGGCGTTAACTTTGGCCGCTGTACTACCGCACCGGGCTGCTACCATCTTTCCACCGTCATCCCCGCGAAGGCGGGGATCCAGGAAACTTCGCGTCTCAGTGCTTGATCGGTCTGGATCCCCGCCTTCGCGGGGATGACGGGATGGGTGGGTGGTTGCCCGTAGCCGACCACACCGAACGGTTAAACTTAGCGCCTACAGCCCTCACTGCTCCCGCGCCTTCGGTGCATTTCTCCCCCTCTCCCATCGGAGATGGGCGAGGGGGAGAAACGCACAACGGCCGCACACAAACGGCTTCCACCAACCCATTGTCAGCAAACGAAAAAGCGCCAATCCAGCCCGTTGTGCAGAGGACAGCCGCTGCACAATCCGCCCAACGATGCACAATCCAGGATCCGCGCCCGCAACCGGGCGGCGAATATTGCGCACAGCCGCATCCTGTTGTAGAGTGAAACCGTCGGCCGGTTTGACAGATAGATTGGATTTTAGTAATCTGTGAAGCCGACATAGGCCCGACGTTGGGGGCCGACGTTGGAACATCGCCGGGTGCCGCCGTCCGGGTGGACGCGCACGGCGCCTGTTGATCAGGAGTGACCACCATGGGCGTCGCGATTCCGAATGCCTCGACGATGAACTGGTTCCAGTTCCGCGGCATCACGAACGAATTGGGACCCGGCGGCGCGTCGACGGACTACCGGCAGTTCACGGTGTCGAAGACGGGTGAGTTCAACTTCAAGATCAACGACATCAACACCAACATCAAGATCGTCGACCAGAACAACAAGGTCGTCGCGGAAGCGAAGGCGAAGAACGATTCCGCGTCGGCCAGCGCGAAGCTCGGCCCCGGCACCTACACGGCGGTGATCTCCCAGGCGACCCGCGGCGTCAACTTCCGCGAATACACGCTGGAGGTCAGCGAAAAGCAGAACGTCATGATGGTGGCGTCCGGCGGCTCCATGAAGGGGACCGCCCGCGCCGTCGTCGGCAAGGATCCCGGCGTGCAGAAGCACACGCTGAACGTCGTCCAGGGGGGCGAGTTCGTCGCCAACATGACCCTGCCCTACTCGCGCTGGGCCATCATGGGCAAGGACGGCAAGGTCATGGCGTCCGGCGACACCATGAAGCCGGAAACCATGGGCCAGGACATGATGAAGAAGTCCAGCTTCAAGCTGGAGCCCGGCCAGTATGACCTCGTGATCGTGCCGCCGAAGAACGTCGAAGGCGAAGTTCCCTATCAGATGAACTTCATCGCCAAGACCGCCAGCGCTCCGGAGCAGACCGAAGAACGCCCCTTCGACAAGATCATGCGCGAACGCGAGGATCGCCTGCGCCAGTGGGCGGCGGAGGACGCGGCCAAAGGCTCGAAGACCAACGCCTCCTCCACCAGCAGCCCCTACAAGATGCACGTGATCGCCTGACCGGCGGCCCCGTTGTGGGCTTGCGCTGAGGGCTTGTGCTGAGGGCTTGCGCGGGACGGGGCGTTCCGCGCTATTCTGCCGCCCATGGACTTCACGGAAACCCAGCTCCACCGCTACTCCCGTCACATCATCCTGCCGGAGGTCGGTGGCATCGGACAGGCGGCGCTGCTGCGCGCCCGCGTCCTCGTGGTCGGAGCGGGGGGCCTCGGCGCGCCGCTTCTGCTCTATCTCGCCGCGGCCGGAGTCGGCACCATCGGCGTCGTCGACGACGACACGGTGGACCTGTCGAACCTCCAGCGCCAGGTGATCCACGACGAAACCACGCTCGGCCAGCCGAAGGTGGAGAGTGCGGCGGCCCGCATCCGCGCGCTGAACCCCGACGTGGTGGTGGAGACGCACAAGACCCGCCTGACCCGGGACAACGCGCTGGACCTGATCGGCCGCTACGACATCGTGGCCGACGGGTCGGACAATTTCGCCACGCGGTTCCTGCTGAACGACGCCTGCTATTTCGCGAAGAAGACTCTGGTGTCGGCGGCGATCCTGCGCTTCGACGGGCAGCTCGCCACCTACAAGGCGCATCTGGGCGACCCCCACCCCTGCTACCGCTGCATCTTCCGGGAGCCGCCGCCGCGCGGGCTGGTGCCGTCCTGTTCGGAAGGCGGCGTGCTGGGGGCGCTGGGCGGCTTCGTCGGCTCGCTCCAGGCGACCGAGGTACTGAAGGAGATCCTGGGCATCGGGGAAAGCCTGTCCGGCAGCCTGCTGATGATGGACACGCTCTACGCCTCCTACCAGCGCATCGCGGTCAAGCGCGACCCCGAATGCCCGCTGTGCGGCACCCACCCGACCATCCACGACCTCTCCGCACACTAAAGCGGATTTCGATCCGCTTTGGACCGCGACGGCGGGCCCGGACGCTCATGCGTCCGAAGCCCGGCCGGCAAGTGAGGCCATATGAAATCTAAAGCGAACGGCAGTTCGCTTTAAGCGGCGACCGGAAGGAGGCGTCCCGATGCAGGGACCGGAAAACCTGTCCATCGTCCTGCACGCGGGCGGCTTCGACCGGGTGCATTACGCCCTGGTGATGGCCAGCGCGGCGGCGGCGACGAACCGCAAGGTCACCCTGTTCTTCACCGGCCGCGCGCTCCGCACCCTGCTGGCGGAGAGCGAGCCGGGCGTCCCCGGCTGGCACGGGCTGGACCCCGCCGACGACGGCCGCCCCCCGGCCGAGCGCGACGGTTGGTTCGCCGACAACGGCCTCGCCGGCTTCGAAGAGCTGCTGAGCGCCTGCGTGATGCTGAACGTGACCTTCATGGCCTGCGAGATGGCGGTGAAGGCGCTGGGCCTGCCCACGGGCACCGCGCTGCGCGCCGACGTGCCGGTGAAGACCGGCGGCGTCGTCACCTTCCTGAACGACGCGCCCAAGACCGGCGCCATCCTGTTCGTATGAGCGAATTGATATGAGCGATCCGGCGAACGACACGGCGCTCGTCATCGAGTACGCCAACCGATTCGAGGCCATCGCCGCCGACGGCTTCGAGGGCAATCCTTACGAGGACGACCTGTCCGCGCTGGCCCGCCACGTGAAAGCCCACGCCGCGCCCGACCTCGCCCCCAAGGTCGCCCACGCGCTGGGCATCATGATCGGCTTCATCGAGGATGGGGACCCGGCGAACCGATTTGCCCCGAAGGTGGCGATCCTGCGCGAGGCGGTCACACGGTTGGAATCGTAGGTTGGGTTGAGCTTGCGAAACCCAACAGCCCCTCCGACGGGAGCGTTGGGTTTCGGCCGCGCCTCAACCCAACCTACGGGCTCCTCAAACCGCCTTCGTGTCCAGCGCGTAGCCCGCCGAGCGCACGGTGCGGATCAGGTCCAGTTCCGTGTCATCGTTCATGGCCTTGCGCAGGCGGCGGATGTGGACGTCCACCGTGCGCGGCTCGACATACACGTCGTGCCCCCAGACGATGTCCAGGAGCTGCTCGCGGGAGAAGACCCGCCCCGGATGCTGCATGAAGTGGCGCAGCAGGCGGAACTCGGTCGGCCCCAGATGCACGTCGCGGCCATTGCGCCGCACGCGGTGCGCGGCGAGGTCCATGGTCACGTCGGCGAACTGCAGCACCTCCTCCGTCATGCTGGGGGAGGCGCGGCGCAGCACGGCGCGCATGCGGGCGACCAGCTCGGTCGGGGAGAAGGGCTTGGTGATGTAGTCGTCGGCGCCGGAGTTCAGGCCGCGCACCCGGTCGGCCTCTTCCCCACGGGCGGTCAGCATGATGATGGGGATGTCCCGCATCTTGGCGTTGCGCCGCATCTGCCGGCAGACCTCCAGCCCCGACATCAGCGGCAGCATCCAGTCGAGAAGCACGATGTTCGGCGTCTGCTCCCCGGCCAGAAGCAGGGCTTCCTCGCCGTCGCTGGCGGCGTTGACCCGGAAGCCTTCCTTTTCCAGGTTGTACTTCAGCAACGTCACGATGTCGGCTTCGTCCTCCACGATGAGGACGAGCGGCTTCAGCGCCGAATTCATGCTTTCTCCGCTCCGGTTGGCCCCGCCCCTGCTTCGCACATCGCCGTCACGCGGCATGGCCCGCTCCATCGTTATCCCGGCCAGCCGCCGGCGGCAACGCCGGTTCGTCCTCCGGCTTCACCACTTCGAAGCTGCTGGTGTCGCCCTTCGGCCGCTCCTCGCGCAGCGGCGCCCCGACGACCAGGAAGTGGATGGTCTCCGCGACGTTGGTCGCGTGGTCGCCGATCCGCTCCAGGTTCTTCGCCATGAACAGCAGGTGCGTGCAGGGCGTGATGTTGCGCGGGTCCTCCATCATGTAGGTCAGGACCTCGCGGAACAGGCTGGTGTAGAGGTCGTCCAGCTCCTCGTCCCGCTCCCAGGCGGAGACGGCCTTGGCGACGTCGCGCTCGATGTAGGCGTCGAGCACGTCCTTCATGATCGCCTCGACCAGCAGCCCCATGCGCGGAATCGCCGCCGCCGGGCGCACCGGCGGCACCTGGGCCAGCGCCAGCGAGCGCTTGGCGATGTTGGAGGCGTAGTCGCCGATCCGCTCCAGGTCGGCGGAGATCTTCAGCGCCGACACGATCTCCCGCAGGTCCTGCGCCAGCGGCTGGCGGAGCGCCAGCAGCCGGATCGCCTCCGCGTCGATCTCGCGCTCGTACTGGTCGATGCGCTGGTCGGTCTGCATGACCTGGGCGGCCAGCGCCACGTCGCGGCGGGCCACCGCCTTGACGGCGGCGTCCACCTGCGCCTCCGCCACGCCGCCCATCTGCGTGATCAGGTTGGCCAGCCGTTGCAGCTCCTGCGAGAAGGAGCGAACAATGTGATCGGAACTCATGCTCCGCCCCCTCACTGGAAGGTCGCCCATCGCCGGCTCAGCCGTACCGGCCGGTGATGTAGCCCTGGGTGCGCTCGTCGCGCGGGTTGGTGAAGATTTCCTCGGTGTCGTCGCACTCGACCATGTCGCCCAGGTGGAAGAAGGCGGTCTTCTGGGAGACGCGGGCCGCCTGCTGCATGTTGTGGGTGACGATGACGATCGTGTAGTTCTCGCGCAGCTCGTCGATCAGCTCCTCGATGTGGGCCGTCGCGATGGGGTCGAGCGCCGAGCAGGGCTCGTCCATCAGGATCACTTCCGGGCTGACCGCGATGGCGCGGGCGATGCACAGGCGCTGCTGCTGGCCGCCGGACAGGCCGGTGCCCGGCTCGCGCAGGCGGTCCTTCACCTCGTTCCACAGGCCGGCGCGCTCCAGCGAGGTCTGGACGATCTCGTCGAACTCGTCGCGGTGGGTGGCGATGCCGTGGATGCGCGGGCCGTAGGCGATGTTGTCGTAGATCGACTTCGGGAAAGGGTTCGGCTTCTGGAACACCATGCCGACGCGGGCGCGCAGCTGCACGGCGTCGATGTTCCGGCCGTAGACATCCTCCCCATCGAGCGCGATCAGGCCTTCGACCCGGCAGTTCTCGATGGTGTCGTTCATCCGGTTCAGGCAGCGCAGGAAGGTGGACTTGCCGCAGCCCGACGGCCCGATCAGGGCCATCACCTTGTTTTCCTGGATGTCCAGGTTGATGCCCTTCAGCGCCTGCTTGGCCCCGTAGAAGACCTTCACGTCGCGGGCGACCATCTTTATGTCGGCGGCGGGCCGTGGCGCTGCGGAGGCGGTCGGGGTCGGGGTCTGCGTCTGGAAGCTGGTCTGGTAGGTCATGGTGGATTACCAACGCCTCTCGAATTTCTTGCGCAGGAAGACGGCCAGGCCGTTCATCAGGATGAGGAAGGCGAGCAGGATCATGATCGCCGCCGAGGTGCGCTCCGTGAAGGCGCGCTCGGGGCTGTCCGCCCACATGTAGATCTGCACCGGCAGGGCCGTGGCGCTGTCCGTCAGGCCGTGCGGGATGTCGACGATGAAGGCGACCATGCCGATCATCAGCAGCGGCGCCGTCTCGCCCAGCGCGCGGGCCATGCCGATGATGGTGCCGGTCAGGATGCCCGGCAGGGCCAGCGGCAGCACATGGTCGGTCACCGTCTGCAACGGCGAGGCGCCGATGCCCAGCGCCGCTTCGCGGATCGACGGCGGCACCGCCTTCAGCGCGACGCGGGACGCGATGATGATGACCGGCAGGGTCATCAGCGCCATCACCAGACCGCCGACCAGCGGGGCGGAGCGCGGCATGCCGAAGAAGCCCAGGAACACCGCCAGACCCAGCAGGCCGAAGATGATCGACGGCACCGCGGCGAGGTTGTTGATGTTCACCTCGATCAGGTCGGTCCAGCGGTTCTTGGGCGCGAACTCCTCAAGATAGACCGCGGCGGCGACGCCGATGGGAACCGACAGCAGCATGGTCACGATCAGCGTCAGGAAGGAACCGACGATGGCGCCCCAGATGCCGGCCTGTTCGGGCTCGCGGCTGTCGCCGGCGGTGAACAGGGTGCTGTTGAAGGTGCTCTTGATCGCCCCGCCGGCGGCCAGCTTGTCCAGCGCGCCGACCTTCACGTCGTTCAGGCGGCGTTCGGCCTCCGGCACGTCGCGGCGGATGAAGCCCTTCATGAACTGGTCGACCTCGTCGTCGGCCAGCACCCAGACCGTCTGCGTCGTGCCGACCAGCGCCGGGTTCTCGCGGACCATCTTTTCCAGCTGGTAGGGCGCGCCCGACGACAGCAGCTCGTTCAGCGAACGGCGGCTGGCGCGGTCCTTGGCCTCCGGCACCTGGGCGTAGAGCGCCTGGCGCAGGATCGCCGCGTAGTTGCCCTCGTCCACCTGGGCCTTGTCCAGCGTGACCTCCAGCCGGAGCTGCGTCTGCCAGAAGGCCGTGTAGCCCTTGCTGATGATCGAGCCCAGCAGCACCACCAGCATCATCGAGGCGAGCGCCACGGCGGCCATCCCGGCCATCCGGAAGCGCCGTTCGGCGGCGTAGCGGCGGCGCAGGCGCGCCGTGAATTCCTCGCTCTGGTAGCGAGACTTGGAGACGGCGACCGACATGTCCCGCATATCCTGTTGCACGAGATCAGTCATATTTCTCTCGATACTTCTGGACCACCCGCAGGGCGACCATGTTGAGGGTGAGCGTCACGACGAACAGCACCAGCCCGAGGCCGAAGGCCGACAGCGTCTTGGGGCTGTCGAACTCCTGGTCGCCGACCAGCAGCGTGGCGATCTGGGTCGTCACGGTGGTCACGGAGTCCAGCGGGTTGGCGGTCAGGTTCGCGGTGAGGCCGGCGGCCATGGTGACGATCATCGTCTCGCCGATGGCGCGGCTGACCGCCAGCATGATCGCGGCCACGATGCCGGGCAGCGCCGCCGGCAGCACGACCAGCCGGATCGTCTCCGACTTGGTGGCGCCCAGCCCGTAGGAGCCGTCGCGCAAGGATTGCGGCACCGCGTTGATCACGTCGTCCGACAGCGAGCTGACGAAGGGGATGATCATCACGCCCATGACGATGCCCGCCGACAGCGCCGATTCGGAGCTGACGTCGAGACCAAGCCCCTGCCCCACCGTGCGCACGAAGGGCGCCATGGTCAGGGCCGCGAAGAAGCCGTAGACGACGGTCGGGATGCCGGCCAGCACCTCCAGGATCGGCTTCAGCCAGGTGCGCAGGCGCGGGTTGGCGTATTCCGACATGAAGATGGCCGCCATCAGACCGACCGGGACGGCCACCGCCATGGCGATGCCCGTGATCAGCAGGGTGCCGGCGAACAGCGGGATCGCGCCGAAGGAGCCGCTGGACCCCACCTGATCGGCGCGCATGGCCATCTGCGGGCTCCAGTGCGCGCCGAACAGGAACTCCAGCGGGGACACCACCGCGAAGAAGCGCATGGCTTCGAACAGCAGCGACAGCACGATGCCGATGGTCGTCAGGATGGCGACCAGGGAACTGATAACCAGCGCGATGTTGACCGCGCGTTCCACCCGGTTGCGGGCGCGCAGGTCCGGCGACACCCGCTGGCGGGCGTAGAGCAGCCCGGCGATGGCGAGGCAGGACCCGATGGCCAGCAGGCTCCAGTCGCCGAGAGCGCGCAGGCGGACGTAGCGTTGGGCCGCGTCCACCACCGCCGGGTCGGACTCGCGCCCGGTGGACACGCCGTGCGCCAGATTGAGGATGTCGGCGCGCAGAAGGCTCAGCGCCTGCTCGTCCACCTTCGTCAGGCGTTCGGGCAGGCCGGCCAGGACCATCTGCATGACCATCCAGCCTTCCGACGCCCCCCAGATCGCGAACAGCAGCAAGGCCGGCAGGCCGGCCCAGAGCGCCACGTAGAAACCATGGTAGGACGGCACCGAATGAAGCTCGACGATGCGGCCGCCGACCGAGGCGGTGGCGCGCGACCGGCCCATCTGGAAGCCGATGACGGTGAGCAGGGCCAGAACGATGAGCAGTACCGTGAGCTGCATGCGAAACCGCCGTTTCAGGGCTGTTGACTGGCTCTTTGGATAAACGGAAAGCCGGCGGCCCACCAGGGAAGCCGCCGGCTTTCGTTCCGGATCAGAGCTGGAGCGGGGTCAGGTTGGCCGAAGCGGCGCGGGCCGCGTCGCGCTCGGCCTTCGGAACCGGGATCAGGCCCTTGTCGGCCAGATAGCCCTCGTCGCCGAACGCCTTCTCGGCGGTGTATTCGGCGATGAACTCGCGGATGCCCGGGATGACGCCGACATGGGCGTTCTTCACGTAGACGAACAGCGGACGGGCCAGTTCGTACTTGCCGGCGGCGACCGCCTCCGGGGTCAACTCCACGCCGTCCATCTTGGCGGCCTGAAGCTTGTCGCGGTTCTGGTCGATGTAGCTGTAGCCGAACACGCCGAAGCTGTCGGGGTTGGCGGTCAGCTTCTGGACGATCAGGTTGTCGTTCTCGCCGGCCTCGACGTAGCCGCCGTCCTCGCGGATGGTCATGCAGACCTTCTCGCGGGCTTTCTCGTCGGCGACGATGTCCTTGACTTCCTTCACCTTCTTGCAGCCTTCGAGCATCACCAGCTCGTTGAAGGTGTCGCGGGTGCCGGAGGTCGGGGGCGGGCCGAGCACCTCGATCTCCTTGTTCGGGAGCTTGGCGTCGATGTCCGACCACTTCTTGTAGGGGTTGGCGACCATCTTGCCGCCGACCGGCACTTCCTTGGCGAGCGCCTTCCACAGAACCTCGGTGGTCAGGTCGACGTGCGGGGCCTTCTTGGAATAAGCCAGCGCGATGCCGTCGAAGCCGATCTTCAGTTCGGTGATCTGCGTGACGCCGTTGGCGGCGCACTGCTCGACCTCGGACTTCTTGATGCGGCGCGAGGCGTTGGCAATGTCCGGATGCTGCGGGCCGACGCCGGCGCAGAACAGCTTCAGGCCGCCGCCGGTGCCGGTCGATTCGATGACCGGGGTCTTGAACTTGCCGCCCTTGCCGAAGGCCTCGGCCACCGCGGTGGTGAAGGGGAACACCGTCGAGGAGCCAACGGCGCGGATCTGGTCGCGCGACTGGGCGTTCGCCGCACCGGCGAAGGCGGTGGTCAGGGCCACGACCGCCGCGGCGGTGAGGGCAAGCTTGCTGGAGATCACGGAAATCCCTCCGATGGTCCGATTGCCTGTCCGGCGGGGAACGGTGTGCACCCGCGCCGTGCCGCCGTGTGTCCGGCGGCTTGCGGCGGGACCATAGCCAGCGACCGCGACTCGTCGATTACGCTTTCATGACAGTTTCGTGACGCCGCCCACTTTTGGTCATGGGCACCAAGCGAATCCTCCTACGCCTGACGGCGCACCGGCTCCTTGGCCGCCTGCTCGCCAGCGACAGGCAGGTAGACGGTGAAGGTGCTGCCCACCCCGACCGAGCTTTCGATGGTCAGCCGGCCGCGGTGCCGGTTCACGATGTGCTTCACGATGGCGAGGCCAAGGCCGGTTCCGCCCATGGCGCGGGAGCGCGCGGCGTCCACGCGGTAGAAGCGCTCGGTCAGGCGCGGCAGATGGGTGCGGGCGATGCCCTCCCCCTGGTCGCGCACGGCGACCGCCACCATGGGGTTTCCACGCCCGGCGCGCCCGGCGGAGGGCGTCATGCCGGCGAAGCCGACCACCGTGCCGTCGGCGACGAAGGCGGCGATGGTCACGTCCGTGTTCTCGCGCGTGTATTTGATGGCGTTGCTGACGAGGTTCTGGAACACCTGGGTCAACTGGTCCTCGTCGCCGAGCACCGGCGGCAGGCCGTCCGGCACCTCCAGCTTCAGGCGGATGCGGCGGCTGGCCGCCTTCAGCTCCAGCGCGGCCACCACGCCCTCCAGCCCGTCCAGCACGTCCACCGTCCCGGACGGGGGCATGTGCTCGTCCTGCTCGATGCGCGAGAGCGACAGCAGGTCGTTGACGAGGCGGGCCATGCGGCTGGCCTGATCGTGCATGATGGTCAGGAAGCGCTCGTGCGCCTCCAGGTCGTCGCGGGCCGGGCCGCGCAGCGTCTCGATGAAGCCGAGCAGCGAGGAGAGCGGGGTGCGCAGCTCGTGGCTGGCGTTGGCGATGAAGTCGGCGCGCATCTGCTCCGACCGGCGCAGCGCGGTGATGTCGTGCAGCGTCAGGATGACCATACGGCCGGGCACGGGCTCCACCACCGGCGGCAGCCCGCCCTCGTGCTGCACCAATTGGGGAACGGGCTGGGGCAGCCGGCGCTGAAAGGGCTTCACGCGCAGCTCGAACATGCGCTCCACCGGGACCGGCAGGCTGAATTCCAGGATGCGGGACGCCGCCCCGCCGAGCACCGCGTCCACCGCCTCCAGCACGTTGGGGTTCCGCAAGGACGCCGCGAGGTCGCGGTTCAGGATGCGGTCGCCGAACAGGCTGCGCGCCGCCTGGTTGGCCCGCACAACCTGCCGGTCCGCCCCGACCAGCACCAGCGGGTCGTGCAGCGCCTCCAGGATCGATTCGTTGGCTTCGAGCTGGGCCAGCGCCTGTTCGGTGCGGCCCGCCATGGCACGGTGCAGGCGCGCCACCGCCGCGGTCAACCGGCGCAGGGACGGCGACCCGCCGGCCGGAGGCGGTGCTACGGCCGAGGGATCCTCGGCCAGCTTCCCCACATAGTCCGCGATCGCCCGGATGTCCCGAATGTAGGACAGCAGCATCAATACCGCCCCGCCCAGGGCGATCAGCCCGCCGCCGACCACCACAACCGGCCTCACCTCCCCATGCAGGGCCAGCAGCGCCAGGGAAACGGCAAGCGGCGCCAGCATCAGCAGGGCGGCGAGAATCAGCCGGAACGGCGGCATCACCTTGACGGACATGGCGGCGGGACTCGTGCGTCGCGGGGGCGGATCCCTGTTTCTACACCATCACCGGCCCTGCGGAGCGTGCGTCACAAAAGATTAACGCGCGGGCCGGGGGATCGCCCCGGCCCGCGCGCCAAATCAAGGACAGTGCCCCGGAGTCTTACCAGGGCAGCGAGTCGTGCGCCGCCAGCGCCGCCGCGGTGACGAGATCGCCGACCGTGGCACCCATGGTGACGACCTGCGCCGGCTTGTCGAGACCGATCAGCAGCGGGCCGATCATCTGCCCGCCGGCCATCTTGTTCAGCAGCTTGGCGGTGATGTTGGCCGAGTGCAGGCCCGGCATGATCAGCACGTTGGCCGGTCCCGACAGGCGGCAGAACGGGTAGACGCGCTTCATGAGCTGATAGTCCAGCGCCACGTCCGCCGACATCTCGCCGTCGTATTCGAAGTCCACGCGGCGGCTGTCGAGGATGGCGATGGCCTCGCGCAGCGGGTCCGCGTTGGGGTGCGGGTTCTGCCCGAAGTTGGAGAAGGAGAGCAGCGCCACGCGCGGCTCGTGCCCCATCTGGCGCGCCTTGGCCGCGGCACCGATGGCGATGTCGGCCAGCGTCTGCCCGTCCGGACGGACATGCACGGTGGTGTCGGCGATGAAGACCGTGCGGTTGCGCGTCAGGAACAGGTGCAGGCCGAAGACCGGCTCGTTCGCCTTGGCGTCGATGACGCGCCGGATCTCGTCGAAGGCCACGCCGAAGGTGCGGGTCAGGCCGGTGACCATGGCGTGGGCGTCGCCCTGCGCCACCATGCAGGCGGCGAAGACGTTGCGTTCCTGGTTCACCATGCGCTGGCAGTCGCGCAGCAGCGCGCCCTTGCGCTGCATGCGGCGGTAGAGATGGTCGCTGTAGCGGCGGTTGGCGTCGGAAACGCGGGCGTTGTGGATCTCCAGCTTCACGCCCGGCTGGCCCATGGCGGCCAGCTGGTCCTTGATGACCTCCTCGCGGCCGATCAGCACCGGCGTGCCGAAACCGGCGGCGCGGTAGGCGAGCGCCGCGCGGATGGTGCGCTCCTCCTCGCCCTCGGCGAAGACGACGCGGCGCGGGTTGGCCCGCACCTTTTCCAGGATCAGCTCCAGGCTGTCGGCGGTCGGGTCGAGGCGGGTGCGCAGGGAATTCTTGTAGCCCGTCATGTCCATGATGGGCTTGCGCGCCACGCCCGATTCCATGGCGGCCTGGGCCACGGCGGCCGGCACCGTCACGATCAGGCGCGGGTCGAAGGGCACGGGGATGATGTATTCCGCGCCATAGCGCAGGCGGCGGCCGGAATAGGCGGCGTCCACCTCGTCCGGCACGTCCTCGCGCGCCAGCGCGGCCAGCGCCTTGGCCGCGGCGACCTTCATCGCCTCGTTGATGGTGGTGGCCCGGACGTCGAGCGCGCCGCGGAACAGGTAGGGGAAGCCCAGGACGTTGTTGACCTGGTTCGGGTAGTCGGAGCGGCCCGTCGCCACGATGGCGTCGGAGCGGACGGCCTTCACCTCCTCCGGCGTGATCTCCGGATCCGGGTTGGCCAGCGCGAAGATGATGGGCTTCGGCGCCATGGAGGCGACCATCTCCGGCGTCATGGCGCCCTTGGCCGACAGGCCGACGAACACGTCGGAGCCGGCGACGGCCTCCTGCAGCGTGCGCTTGTCGGTCTCGACGGCGAAGGCCGACTTCCACTGGTTCATGCCTTCGGTGCGGCCCCGGTAGACGATGCCCTTGGTGTCGCACAGCATGATGTTCTCACGCGGCACGCCCATGGTCGTGAACAGCTCGGCGCAGGCGATGCCCGCGGCGCCGGCGCCGTTCACCACCATCTTCACGTCCTTGATGTTGCGCCCGGTGATGTCGCAGGCGTTGATCAGGCCGGCGGCGGCGATGATCGCGGTGCCGTGCTGGTCGTCGTGGAAGACGGGGATGTCCAGCAGCTCGCGCAGGCGCTCCTCGATGATGAAGCAGTCCGGCGCCTTGATGTCCTCCAGGTTGATGCCGCCGAAGCTCGGCCCCAGGAAGCGCACGCAGTTGACGAACTCGTCGACGTTCTTGGTGTCGACCTCCAGGTCGATGCCGTCCACGTCGGCGAAGCGCTTGAAGAGGACGGCCTTGCCCTCCATCACCGGCTTGGAGGCCAGCGCCCCCAGGTCGCCCAGCCCCAGCACCGCCGTGCCGTTGGAGATGACCGCGACGATGTTCCCCTTGGCCGTGTAGTCGTAGGCCGTGCTGGCGTCCTCCGCGATGCGCAGGCAGGGCACCGCCACGCCGGGCGAATAGGCCAGCGCCAGGTCGCGCTGCGTCGTCAGCGGCTTGGTCGGAGAGATCTCCAACTTGCCCGGACGGCCGGAGGAGTGCAGCAGCAGGGCTTCTTCGTCGGTGACGCGCTTGGTATCGGGTTCGGCCATGGGAGTTCGGGTCCTGAAGGGGGCTGACGCACTGCCGGTCTTGTTCTTGGGAAGCGTGCCGGCAACAAGGCCGCGGATGTTAGCCCGCGCGCGCGCGCCCCGCCAGCCTGCGTTCGCACGATTGATGCAAATTTTGCCCCCGATGCGACATAACGGACCACGAACAATGTCCGATACGACCGTTCAGGACTTAGGGAGCGGGGATTTCCCGCCGCCTCAGCAGCCCTCGGCCATGTCGTAGATGGCGTCCATGTCGCTGATCAGGACCTTGTTGCCTTCCTGAAGCGAGATCGCGCCTGCGGTCTTCAGCTGGGTGAAGGTCCGGCTGACCGTTTCCGTGGTCAGGCCCAGGTAGTCGGCGATGTCGGCCCGGCTCATCGGCACATAGACCGGGTTTTCCTTGTGGCCGCGCCGGGCGGCGCGCTGCGACAGCATCAGCAGGAAGGAGCAGATCTTCTCCTTCGCCGTCTTGCGGCCGAGCAGCAGCATCTGGTCCTGCGCGGCCGCCAGTTCGTTGGAGGCCATGGAGAAGAGACGGCGCTGCATCTTCGGGAACTCGTCCATCAGCGCGTCGATCTTCTTGCGCGGGAACCGGCACAACGTCGCCGTGGTCACCGTTTCCGCCGTGTAGGCGTAGCTGTCGTTGACGGCCAGCCCCAGGAAATCGCCGGTCACCAGGAACCCGGTGATCTGCCGCCGCCCGTCGGGCAGCAGCTTGTACAGCTTCACGGTTCCGGCGGTGACGTTGTAAAGGGCGTCGGCGGCATCGCCTTCGCTGAACAGGGTCTGGTTGGCTTCGACACGAACGGTTTGCAGGATGTCGGCGAGACGGCGCAGTTCCTCGGGGTCCAAGGCGGCGCAGACCGTGAGGCTGCGCACGGGACAGGCCCCACAGGGGTTCATCTCTGTCGCGGCGCCCTTTTCGCGGGCGCGTCCCATGTCGAAGGGTGGCATGGCGTGACCCAGCCCTAGCCGTGCAAGGCCCCCATCATGGTCATAATCGTTCCATTTCGCAACGGTGCTCGCACCGGCCGTTGCCGATTTGTCATAAACCCGGCGGGTCACCGCCCGTTCGGCGGGGGCTCCGTGGCGCCGTCCGGCCGCTTCGGCGGGGTGGTGTCCTGCGGGCGGGGCGGTTCGTCGTCGAACAGGATCCGATGCGCCGCCCCGTCCAGATCGTCAAACTGCCCGGACTTCAGTGCCCACAGGAACGCCCCCAGCCCCAACAGCCCCAGGCTCAGCGCGATCGCGATCAGATAGAGAAGCTCGGTCATACATCAGGTCCTTGGCCACCGACGCCCGGCTGAGCCGCAGCGCGTTGGCGATCACGATAAGGGACGAGGAGGACATCGCCAAGGCGGCGAGCAAGGGAGTCAACAAGCCGGACATCGCCAACGGCACGGCGCACAGGTTGTAAACCAGGGCGATGGCGAAGTTCTGCTTCACCAGCCGGCCGGAGCGGCGGGCGACCTCGAACGCCTCGACGATGGGGCGCAGGTGGCGGCCCTGGAAGACCACGTCGGCGGCGGTCTGGCTGACGTCCACGGCGGTGGAGGGCGACATGGACACGGCAGCGGCGGCCAGCGCCGGGGCGTCGTTCAGCCCGTCGCCGACCATCAGCACCTTGCGGCCCTGCGCGGCCAGTTCCGCCAGCACGGCGGTCTTGTCGGCCGGGGTCTGCCCGGCGCGCCAGTCCTCGATGCCCAACTGCGCGGCCACGGCGGCGACGGCGCCGCGGCGGTCGCCGGACAGCAGCCGCACGTCGATGCCGCGCGTCCTCAGCGCCTTGACCACCAGCGCCGCGTCGGCGCGCGGAGCGTCCAGGAAGGTGATGCGGACCGGCGGCCTGTTCGGCCGGGCGAGCCACAGCTCGGGACCGGCGGCGTCCTCGGCCGACTCCGGCGCGCCGGTGAAGCGGCGGCTGCCCAGGCGGACCTCGCCCCCGGCGGTGTCGAGCGCGAGGCCGGCGCCGGGGATCTCCCGCACGCCGGCGGCCACCGCGACGCCGGGGACGGCGCGGGCCAGCGCGCGCGCCAGCGGGTGGCGGCTGGCCCCGGCCAGCGAGGCGGCGAGGCTCAGGTCGTCCTGGGCGATGCCGGCAAGCTGCGGGACCGGGCGCCCCTCGGTCAGGGTGCCGGTCTTGTCGAAGACGACGGTGTCGATGACGGCCAGACGTTCCAGCGCCGTGGCGTTCTTCAGCAGGATGCCCTGCCGCATCAGCCGGCCGCTGGCGATCACCTGCACCACCGGCACGGCCAGCGCCAGCGCGCAAGGGCAGGTGATGATCAGCACGGCGACCGCGTTCATCAGCGAGGTCTGCCAGGGCGCCCCGACCAGGAACATCCAGGCGAGAAAGGTGCTGAGCGCCGTCACATGCACCACGGGGGCGTAGAGACGCGACACGCGGTCGGCGATGGCGACGTATTTGGCACGGCCCTGCTCGGCCACCTCCATCAGGCGGACGATCTCGGCCAGCAGCGTGCCCTCGCCCACCGCCTTGACGGTCACGCGCAGCGGGGCGGTCAGGTTCAGCATGCCGGCGAAGACCTGATCGCCGGGGCGGACGGAGCCGGGCACCGTCTCGCCCGTGATCAGGCCGGTGTCGAGGTCCGACACGCCGTCGGACACCCGGCCGTCTATGGCGACGCGCTCGCCCACCGCGACCAGGACCGTGTCGCCCGGCTTCACCTGTTCCGGCGGGACGATGGCGCTGCGCCCGTCGGGCTTCAGCACGGTGACGGAGGTCGCGTGCAGGCCCAGCAACTGCTCCGCCGCCGACCGTGCCCGGCCGCGCGCCCGCTGGTCGAGGTAGCGGCCGATCAGCAGGAAGAACAGCAGCATCATCGCGCCGTCGAAATAGGCGTGCTGGCCGCTGTGGATCGTCTCGAACAGGCTCATGCCCGTGGCGAGCAGGACGCCGATGGTCACCGGCACGTCCATGTTGGTCCGCCCGCGCAGCAAGGCCTGAAGCGCCGAACGGAAGAAGGGCCGCAGGGCGTAGGCGATGGCCGGCATGCAGATCAGCGCGGAAATCCAGTGCATCAGGTCGCGCGTGGCGGTGCCCATGCCCGTGGCGTGGCCGGCCCAGACCGACACCGACAGCAGCATCACGTTGCTGGCGCCGAAGCCGGCGACGGCCAGCGAACGCAGAAGCTCCTTCTCCGTCTTCGCCTGCGCGTCGCCCAGCCGTTCCGGATCGAAGGGCACGGCGCGGTAGCCGATGCGCGCGATGGTGTCGACGACGGTGTTGGCGTCGGTCTCGTCCTCGCGCCACACGACCGTCAGGCGGCGCGTGGTCATGTTCAGCCGCGCGTGCGTCACGCCGGGCTGGCGGCCCAGCGCCGTTTCGATCAGCCAGACGCAGGCGGCGCATTGCAGCCCGTCCACCATCAGGTGCAGGGAGGCGGTGCCATCCTCGGCATGCTTGGCGTGGGGGGCGTAGTCGAGGGGCGGCGCCTCCCCGTCCGGCCGCAGGGGCCGGGCGGCGGGATCGACGCAGCGCCGCTCGTAATAGCGCTCCAGCCCCAGGCCGCGCACGAGGTCGTAAGCCGCCGCACAGCCGGTGCAGCAGAACGGGCCGGTCCCGTCGGAGGCCGTGGTGCCGGTCCCCTCCGCGTGGTCCTGCCCGCAATGGAGGCAGACGGTCATGTCAGAAGACCCAGATGCTTACCGAGGGGGTGCTTACGAGAGTGCGCTCACTTGACCGTGATGCGCTTTTCGTCCTGATAGTCGCCGGTCGCGTGGTCGATCTGCACGCGCAGGTCCCACTGGCCCGGCAGCGGAAGGGCCACCGGCGCACCGTAGCGGCCCTCGCCAAGGTACGGCAGGTCCAGGGTCACGTCGTGGCCCTCGCTGGTCGGGCGCAGGAAGGAGACCTTCACCGCCGCGTCCTTCAGCAGGTTGCCGTACTTGTCGTGCAGGGTCAGGGCGATCACGCCCTTCTGCGGTTCGGTCGCGGTGAACTCCGTCTCCACCTTCCAGCCGCGCTCGGCCTGGGCGCGGGCGCCGGCCAGGTCCTGGTTGTACTTGATGCCCTTCATGAAGTGCTGTTCGGTCTGCACGCCGGTCCAGCTCGACATGGCGTAGTGCACCATCACCACGTTGACCGCGATGACCACGGCGAACCCGGCCACGAAGATCCAGGGGATGTACCAGCCGGGTTGGCGGCCGACCTTGCGCGGCGTCATGCGGCGGTTCCCGGCGTCGGTGGACATCGTCATCGTTTTGCAAACCTTGGCAGAGGGGTGAAGTGGTGCAACGGGCAGAGCGTGCGCGTCAGTTGGCCGGCCCCATGAAGACGGATTCGTAGGACGCCGTCTCACCATTGGCCGAGGTTAGCCTGAAGGTAAGGGGCTGGGTGGCGCCTTGCAAACTCGACCGGGGCGCTGTCACGAAAATTCTGTAGGTCGCGACCATGTCCGGCGCCGCCGTCAGGCGCTGCTGGCTGGCCTGCGCCTCCTGCCCTTCGCCGGCCACGGCGATGTGGGCGTCCTTCAGACCGCCGAGGGCCAGCGTGTAGTCGCGCGGGTCGCGGGTCATGTTGGAGATCTTGAAGGTGTAGGCGTTGCGCACCGTTCCGTCGGCCAGCGTCACGAACAGCGGCGCGCGGTCGCGCAGGACGGAGATGTCCAGTCCCGGCTTCAAGGCGAGGCCCACGCCGATCGCCCCGGCGATCACCAGAATCATCAGGGAATACAGGATCGTGCGCGGGCGGAACATCCGGACCGGCGCCGGCTTGCCGGTGGTGGCGAGCGCGACTTGGTTGGTCTGGGTGTCGAACTTGATCAGGCCGGTCGGGCGGCCGATCTTGGTCATGATCTCGTCGCAGGCGTCCACGCACAGGCCGCAGCCGATGCACTGCATCTGCAGACCGTCACGGATGTCGATGCCCGCCGGGCAGACCTGGACGCAGTTGAAGCAGTCGATGCAGTCGCCCAGCCCTTCGGCCTTGCGCTCGTCCCAGCTCTGCGACTTGCGCATCAGGCCGCGGCCCTCGCCGCGCCAGTCCTGGTAGGTGACGATCAGGCTGTCCTCGTCGATCATCGCCGACTGGAAGCGCGGCCAGGGGCACATGTAGGTGCAGACCTGCTCGCGCGCGAAGCCGGCCAGCAGCCAGGTGGTGCCGGTGAACAGCCCGATGAAGCCGACCGCCGTGGAGGAGGCCTCGAAACGCGCCATCTCGCCCAGCAGGGTCGGCGCATCGGTGAAATAGAAAATCCAGGCGCCGCCGGTCGCCGCCGCGATCAGCAGCCAGATCAGGTTCTTCAGCAGCTTGCGGCCGAGCTTCTGCGCCGTCCATTTGCCTTGGTCCAGGCGGATGCGCTCACCCCGGTCGCCCTCAACCAGACGTTCGACCCAGACATAGAGGTCGGTCCAGACCGTCTGCGGGCAGGCGTAGCCGCACCACACGCGCCCGGCCAGCGAGGTCGCCAGGAACAGCCCCAGCGCCGCCAGGATCAGGGCGCCCGTCAGGTAGTAGATCTGCTGCGGCCACAGCTCGACGAAGAAGAGGTAGAAGCGCCGGTTGGTGAGGTCGAGCAGAACCGCCTGATCCGGCGCGTTCGGTCCGCGGTCCCAGCGGATCCAGGGGAGCACGTAGTAGATCGCCAGCAGCACCGCCAGCGCCGTCCATTTGATCCGCCGGAAGGTGCCGTGCACCGACTTCGGATAGACCTTGCTGTGCTTCTTGTACATGGACCGCGAGGCCCGCTTCTGGGCCTTCGGCGCCTCCGCCGACGAAGTATCGCGCGCAGCGGAGGCCGGAATGTCGGAAGCCTGAATGTCGACTGTGGGCGACTGGGTCTCGTTGGTCGTGCTCATGACCTCGCCTTCTCGTTCGCTCGTCCCCGGGGCTCATCCCCGGTGGGTTCGCCGAGCGTTTTCGCTCGTCGGGACGCGTCCGTGCCGACGTGGTGCGGCGGCAGTGTCCGGACTATGGCGACAGAAGGTCACAGGGGCATTGCGCTGGATCAATGGATTCGGGACCGGCCCGCCCCTCACCCGTTTGGGCGCGTTGAGCGGCGTTTGCTCCAAAAAAGTCTGCCCCAAAAAGAAAGTGCCGGGGAGTCGCCTCCCCGGCACTTTAAACCCAACCCGGCTTTTGGCTTACTTGCCGCCGCCGAGGTTGTGGACGTAGACCGCCAGCGACTTCATCGTGGCTTCGTCCAGACGCTTCGACCAGGCGGGCATCACGCCGGCGCGGCCGTTGGTGACCGTCTCGACGATGGTGGCCTTGTCGCCGCCGTACAGCCAGTTGGCCTGGACGAGCGGCGGAGCGCCGACGTCCATGCCGGCCGCCAGCGAGCCCTGGGCGTTCTCGCCGTGGCAAGCCGCGCAGTTCTCGGCGAACACCGTCTTGCCCTTTTCGGCAGCGGCGGCGTCGGTCGAGCGCTTGTTCAGCGACAGGACATACTCGGCGACCTGGTTGATCTGGTCCTTGTTCAGGATGCCGTCACGACCGAAGGCCGTCATGCCCTGGCCCGGGGTGCCGCGGGTCGCCGCATCATCCGAGCGGATACCGTGCTGGATGGTCTGGTAGATGTCCGCGGTGGTGCCGCCCCACAGCCACACGTCGTCGGCGAGCGTCGGGAAGCCCTTGGCGCCCTGACCGCCGGCGCCGTGGCAGGCGGCGCAGTTCTCGTTGAAGTACGAACGGCCGCCGGCCATCGCGAAGGCAAGGAGGTCCTTGTCCTTCTGGATGTCGTCAACCGACTTGGCCGCGATCGCGACCAGGTACTTCTCCTGCGCCTTCTTGCCCTCGGCCACCTTCTGGACGACTTCCTCGCGCTGCGAGTAGCCGAGAAGGCCCTTGGTGTAGGTCTTGCCCAGCGGCCAGGCCGGGTAGAAGACGTAGTAGACGAGCGCCCACGCGATGCAGACGTAGAAAATGTACAACCACCACTTCGGCAGCGGGTTGTTCAGCTCCCGCAGCCCGTCCCACTCGTGGCCGGTGGTTTCGACGCCGGAAAGGGCGTCCTTTTCCTTCTGTGCCATGGCCTAAAACTCCTGACCATCATCCTTGAGCGGGATCCGGGCGGCGTCTTCGAACTTGCCCCGGTTCCCAGGCCACATGGCGTAGACCACGATGCCTGTGAAGAGCAGGGTCAGCCAGATGGTCCAGAAGGACCGCAGGGCAATGGTGATCGAATCCAAGTCCATGGATCCCTCCCGGTTACTGCTGGAGCTGCTTCGGCGACTGGTACTTGGTGAAGTCCACCATGGTGCCCAGCACCTGCAGGTAGGCCACGAGCGCGTCCATTTCGGTGACGCCCTTGTTGCCCGTGAAGTTCGCCACGACGGCCTTCGGGTAGCGCTTGGCGAGGCCGGCGGAGTCACCCTCCGGATTCTTCTGCGCTTCGAGGTCGGCCTTGGCGTTGGCGATCTGGTCGTCCGTGTAGGGGACGCCGACGATCTTCAGGGTCTTCATGTGATCCTGAATGTCGGTGTACTTCAGCGGACGATCCTTCATCCAGGAGTAGCCCGGCATGATCGACTCCGGCACCACGGCGCGCGGGTCGGCCAGGTGGGCGACGTGCCAGTCGTTGGAGTACTTGCCGCCGACGCGGGCAAGGTCCGGACCGGTGCGCTTGGAGCCCCACTGGAAGGGATGGTCGTACATGCTTTCCGCGGCCAGCGAGTAGTGACCGTAACGCTCCACTTCGTCGCGGAACGGACGGATCTGCTGGCTATGGCAGTTGTAGCAGCCTTCGCGGATGTAGATGTTCTGGCCGGCCAGTTCGAGCGGCGAATAGGGACGGACCCCATCCACCTTCTCGATCGTCGACTCGATCGTGAACAACGGGACGATCTGGACGAGGCCGCCGATCGACACCGTGATCAGGATCAGAACGATGAGCAGAAGCGTGTTCCGCTCGATCGTGTCGTGGCTAAAGCCCTTTTTTTCCTCAGCCATTTTCTCAGATCCTCCGGGCTTCAGGCCGCACCGACCGCCGCCTTGTGCGGGGCGGTGGCATAGGGCTTCTCGATGCGGACGTCACCCTTGGCCGTGCGCCACAGGTTGTAGACCATGATCAGGGCGCCGGTCAGGAACAGCAGGCCGCCCATGGCACGGATCACGTAGAAGGGATGCATGGCCGCAACCGTCTCGACGAACGAGTACTGGAGGAAGCCGAGGTTGTCGTAGGCGCGCCACATCAGGCCCTGCATGATGCCGGACACCCACATGGCGGTGATGTACAGCACGATGCCGATGGTGGCGGTCCAGAAGTGGTAGCTGACCAGACGCAGGCTGTAGAGCTGCGAGCGCTTCCACAGGACCGGAACCAGGTAGTAGATCGCGCCGAAGGAGATGAAGGCCACCCAGCCGAGCGCACCGGAGTGCACGTGGCCGATGGTCCAGTCGGTGTAGTGCGACAGCGCGTTGACCGGCTTCACGGACATCAGCGGGCCCTCGAAGGTCGACATGCCGTAGAAGGCCACCGACGTGACGAGGAAGCGCAGGACCGGGTCGGTGCGCAGCTTATCCCAGGCACCCGACAGGGTCATGATGCCGTTGATCATGCCACCCCAGGACGGCATCCACAGCATGACCGAGAAGGTCATGCCCAGCGTCTGCGCCCAATCCGGCAGAGCGGTGTAGTGCAGGTGGTGCGGGCCGGCCCAGATGTAGAGGAAGATCAGGGTCCAGAAGTGCACGATCGACAGGCGGTACGAGTACACCGGACGCTCGGCGCGCTTCGGCACGAAGTAGTACATGATGCCGAGGAAGCCGGCGGTCAGGAAGAAGCCCACCGCGTTGTGGCCGTACCACCACTGCACCATGGCGCTCTGCACGCCCGAGACGAACGGGTACGACTTCATCCCGGTCAGCGACACCGGAACGTTGACGTTGTTGCCGAGGTGCAGGATCGCGACGGTCAGGATGAACGCCATGAAGAACCAGTTGGCGACGTAGATGTGCGACTCCTTGCGGGTCATCACCGTGCCGATGAACTGGATGGCGTAGAGGACCCAGATGACCGTCAGATAGAGGTCGAGGATCCACTCCGGCTCAGCATATTCCTTGCCCTGGGTGTAGCCCAGCACGTAGCTGAGCGCCGCCAGGACGATGAAAACGTTGTAGTTCCAGAAAATGAACTTCGCGAGGCCCTCGCCGCCGAACAGGAACTGGCGGCTGGTGCGCTGCACGGAGTAGAGCGAGGTGGCGAACAGAACGTTGCCGCCGAACGCGAAAATCACGGCCGAGGTGTGAACCGGCCGCAGGCGACCGAAGCTCGTCCACTCAAGGCCGAGGTTCAGCGCCGGAAAGGCGAGCTGCAGTGCGATGAAGACGCCGGCCAGGAAGCCGACGACACCCCAGAACACTGCAGCGATGACGAAGAGTCGGACGGCGTCTTCGTAGTAACGCACATTTTCCGACACCCGCTGGCTGCCCAGGGCGGCCCCTGGCGTCAGAGTCGCTGATGTCATTCAATCTCTCCCGTTTGCCCCGGGCGGCTCGGGCCGCTCCCTCTGAGGTTGCACCACCGCTGGGTACGTACTGTTAAGGAGGGGGGCAGGTTCACGCACGATGCACGAATGCCGACGCCGGACGCGCCTGCCTCCAATAGTCCCAATATGTGTAGGGGTGGACCTTGCAACATTGATCTACGTCAACGACCGGTCTTACCGGTGCCTGCCATCGTTCACCGTCCTTCACGCGGTTGGACGGGCATGGACGACAGCTTCATCGCGAAACCTCTCGGTCAGCGTCAAATCGACCAGGCCTATCCCTTGGTGCGGGCCATCGCCCCCGACCTTGCGGTGGAGCAATGGCGCGCTTTTGCCGCAGCACTTATCGGGTCCGTGGACACCCCCGCCCCGTCTGCCGACACGATGCCCGCCGACACGAAGCCCACCGGCATCATGACCGTGCAGAACGCGAGGGGGTACCTCCACGGGCTTTTCTCATACGCCATAGAGGAGCATCTGCGCCACGGTCGAATTTTGGCCGTGGAGAATTTCGTCGTGCTGGACCTGTTCGACGCGACCGGCCCGGCGGAGGCGCTGCTGCACGCCATGGACGTGCTGGCGCGCGGGCTCGGCTGCACGGCGATCCACACGACGCTGCCGGAAGGCCTTGCCGGGCGGGCGGGATCGCAGAACTCGCTGCTCTCCTGCTTCCGCAACGAGGGGCACCGGATGGAGACGCTGCGCCTGTGCAAGCCGCTGGAGGGCGCCAACGACAACCGCGCCACCCCGCCCCGCGGCGGCCAGCGGGACGCCGACCGCCCCCTGTGACAAATGTGGAATCGGCCGACTCGCGGGGGATGCCGCGCGTGACGGATTGCACGGCACGCCCAAGCCGCTACATTGCCGCTCCATGACCGACACGACCACCCAGCCCGCCAAGTACCGGGCGATCCACCTACAGGCCGGCCGCCAGCGGCGCGTCCTGCATGGCCACCCCTGGGTCTATTCCAACGAAGTCCAGATGGACACGGCCGCCAAGTCCATCCCGCCGGGCAGCCCGGTGCGGCTGCTCGATCCCGGGGGCACGCCGCTGGGCATCGCCACCTTCAACCCGCACACGCTGATCGCCGCGCGCCTGCTGTCCAGCGACCCGGCGACGGTGGTGGACCACGCCTTCCTCGCCGGCCGGCTTCGCCGTGCGGTGGAGATGCGCGAAATGCTGTTCGATCGCCCCTATTACCGGGTGGTGCACGCCGAGGCCGACGGGCTTCCGGGCCTGATCGTGGACCGCTACGGTGACGTGGTGACGGTGCAGGCCAACAGCGTCTTCATGGACCAGCGCATCGACGCCATCCTGGCGGCGCTGGACGAGGTGCTGGCCCCGCGCGCGGTCATCCTGCGCAACGACAGCACCCAGCGCGCGCTGGAAGGGCTGCCGGAGGAGACGCGGCTGGTGAAGGGCGAGATTTCCGGCCCGATCCGGCTGGAGGAGAACGGGGCCACCTTCTTCGCCGATCCGCTGGGCGGGCAGAAGACCGGCTGGTTCTACGACCAGCGCGACAACCGCGCCTTCATCGCCAAGCTGGCGAAGGGCGCGCGGGCCATCGACTTCTTCAGCTACAACGGCGGCTTCGGCGTGCTGTGCGCGGTGGCGGGTGCCGCCTCGGTGGTGTCGGTGGACCGCTCGCAGGGGGCGCTCGACAACGCCACCCGCGCGGCGGAGGCCAACGGCGTGGCCGACCGGTTCGAGGCGCGCCGCGCCGACGCCTTCAACGAGCTGGAGCGGCTGAACGCCGCCGGCGAGCGGTTCGAGGTGGTGATCGCCGACCCGCCGGCCTTCGTGAAGTCCAAGAAGGACCTCGCCGTCGGCTGCCGCGCCTACCGCAAGATGACCCGTCTGGCCGCCAAGATCACGGCGCCCGGCGGCTATCTGCTGTGCGCGTCCTGCAGCCACAACGTGGACACGCCGACCTTCGCCGAGCAGGTCGCGCGCGGCCTGACCGACGCCGGCCGCACGGGGCGCATCCTGCGCAGCGCCGGGGCGGGGCCGGACCATCCGGTGCACCCGCACCTGCCCGAATCGGCCTACCTGAAGGCCATCGTGATGCAGCTCGACTAACGGCCGAAGACTCCAACCACCTCGACGTGGGCGGACCACAGGAACTGGTCGACGGGGTAAACGCGCTTCAACGCGTAGCCCCCGTCGGCCAGGATGCGGGCGTCGCGGGCGAAGGTGGCGGGGTTGCAGGACACCGCCACGACCAGTGGCACCTTGCTGGCCGCCAGCGCCTGGGCCTGGGCCGACGCCCCGGCGCGCGGCGGGTCGAAGACCACCGCGTCGAAGCGGGCCAGCTCCTTCGCGGTCAGCGGATTCTCGAACAGGTCGCGCCGCTCCGTGGTCAGGCGCAGGGCGCCGGACGCCTTGTTCAGCGCGGCCAGCGCCGCCGCGTCGCTCTCCACCGCATGGACCGCCGCGCGCTGCGCCAGCGGGACCGAGAAGGTGCCGAGCCCGGCGAACAGGTCGGCCACGCGCCTGGCCTCCCCGATGTTGTCCGTGACGGCCGCGACCAGGGCGGCTTCGCCCTCCGCACTCGCCTGCAGGAAGGCGCCGGGCGGCGGCGTGACCGGCACACCGGCGAAGCGCACGGCCACCGGGCGGCGGTGGGCGATGGGCTCCGGTGCGCCGCGATCGTCGGGCTGCCAGGAAATGCGGGCGACGCTCCCCTCATCAAACGCCACCAAACGCTCCCGCGCCGCGCGGTCGAGGCTGCGCGGGCCGACCAGCACGAGGTCGATGCCGCCCTCCAGGTCGGTCGCGATGACGTCGCAGTCCCCGCCCTCCGGCAGGATGGCGAGGAGCAGGCCACGCAGGGGCTCGACCAGGGCGGTCAGGCGCGGGACGAGCACCGGGCATTCCGCCAGATCGACCAGCCGGTGGCTCAGCCGCTCGTTGAAGCCGAACCAGACGCGCTTGCCCCGCTTCAGCGCGGCGAAGCGGGCGCGGCGGCGGGCCGCCGGGGGCGTGCGGGAAAGCGGCTCCATAGGAGCTTCCAGGCCGACACGGGCCAGCGCGCCCCGCACCAGCCCGACCTTCCAGGCGGCGTAGCCCTCGTCGGTCATGTGCTGGAGCGTGCAGCCGCCGCAGGTGCCGAAATGGCCGCAGGGGGCGGTGCCCCGGCCGGGGCCGGGCTCCAGAATCTCCAGCAGGTCGGCGCGCAGCCCGTCGCCCTTCGCGGCGTTGGCGGCTTCCTTCAGGCGGACGCGCACGCGGTCGCCGGGGACGGTCAGGGGGACGAAGACCTTGGCGCCGTCGAGGCTGGCGATGCCGTCGCCGCGCGCGCCGACCTCGGACACGGTCAACTCGGCGATGCGGGGCTCTGCGGAAGGCTGCGGGCGGCGTTTGGGGGCGGGTCGTTTCACGCGGTCACTCTCAAGACGGCCATCATGCCGGTCTCCTGATGCTCCAGAATGTGGCAGTGGAGCATCCAGTCGCCGGCCTGTTCGGCCACAAAGGCGATCTCGGCCGATTCCTCGGGGCCGAGCAGGACGGTGTCGCGCCATTCGCGGTGTTCGGTCGGGCGACCGTTGCGCTTCAGGACGCGGAAGGGGAAGCCGTGCAGGTGCATGGGATGCCACCAGCCGGATTCGTTGACGAAGGTCGTCACCAGCGTTTGGCCGCGTTTGGCGGTGATGAGCGGCGTCAGCTCGTGGTGATCCATGGGCGCAGCGCCGTTCAGCGACCAGAAGGGGCCGCGCGGCCCGGCGTTCTTCGGCATGTTGCCGTGCATGCCGCCGTCCAGCACCACGTCCTGGCGGACGGCTTTGGCGAGGTCTGGTTCCGGCAGAGGGTTCGGCGGCAGGGCCATGGGCGCGTCCAGGGGCGACTCGCGCACCGGCTTGTCCGCGCTGTAGGCCAGCCGGGTCAGCCGGTAGGCCATGCGCGGGTAGAAGCCGTCCACCACGTCGAACCCCTCCCCCGGCTTGCCGGCCATGTCGAGCACGAGGTCGGCGCGCTGGCCCGGCGCCAGCACCACCTTGCCCTCCGGCAGCGCGTGCGGGGCGACGGGCTGGCCGTCCAGCGCGATCACCTGGGGGCCGTGGCCCTGGAACTCCAGCGCGAAGACGCGGGCGTTGGCTGCATTGACGAGGCGCAGGCGGACGCGCTCCCCGGCGCGGACGGGCACCTCGTCCGGGATGGTGCCGTTGATGGTCACGGTGTTGCCGATGCGGCCGGCGTGGGTGCCGTCCATGGGATGGCCGAAGCCGCCGGCCAGCTCCGCCTCCTTGGTCAGGCGCCAGTCGTTGAGAACCCACAGAAGCTCCCGATCCACGCGGATGGGCTCAGCCTCCTCCACGATGAAGGCGCCGGCCAGCCCGTGGGCGACCTGCACCCCGCTGTTGGCGTGGGGGTGGTACCAGAAGGTGCCGGCGTCCCGCAGAGGAAGTTCGTAGGCGAATCGCCCGCCCGGCGGCACCACCGTTTGCGAGAGGTGGGGCACGCCGTCCATGCCGTTGGGGACGCGCAGGCCGTGCCAGTGGATGGTCGTCGGCTCCGGCAGGGTGTTGGCGAAAGCGATCCGGGCGGTGTCGCCCTGGCGGAAGCGCAGCGCCGGCCCCGGAACGCGGCCGTTGTAGGCCCAGACCAGCGTGTCCGGATAGCCCTTGCCCACGAGGTTCACGCGGGCGGGTCCGGCGGTCAGGTCGATGGGCTTCCCCTCCCCCGCCCCCTCGCCCGCCAGAGGCACGCGCGGCAGCAGGGCCGCGCCGCCGAGGGCGGCGGCGCCGGTCAGGAGCGTGCGGCGGGTCAGGTTCAGGGACACGGGACGGCGCCTTCTTTATTGGAAGCGGGCCAGCATGCCGCGCAGCGCGTCCGGCACGGGGGTGGGGCGGTGGGCGGCCTTGTCCACGATGACACAGACGGCCTCCTGCGTGGCGATGCAGCGGTCGCCCTCGAAGATCGCGGCCCCCAGCACCACCGACGTGTTGCCGACCTTCAGCACCCGCACGCCGACGCGGGCGGTGGCGGGGTACAAAAGCTCCGCCTTGTAGTCGATCACGCTGCGGGCCAGCACGACGGTCCAGGCGTCGCTGTCGCGGAAGCCGCCGCCGTCGTGGATCAGGGCGACGCGGGCCTGCTCGAAATAGACCCCGATGGCGTTGTTGTTGACGTGGCCGAGGGCATCGAGGTCGGCGAAGCGCACGCGCTCCTCGATCCAGTAGCGGTAACCATCGGGGCTGGTCAGGTCGGTCATGGTGGCCTGTCGGGTGGAGTAAGTCTGGCCGAATGTGGCGGGTACAGCCGGCCGGAGCAAGCCCGGGCATGGCCGTCATTCGCCCGACCGGCCCCGGATCGGGCGGATTTGCCGCGCCAAGCCGCCCGGACGGGTGTTATAGGAGTCTGACCAACACCCGCAACGGATCAGACGATGAGCAAGGATTCCACCAACAGCACGGCCGAGGCCATGTTCGAGAAGGCCCTGTCGATCGCCGAAAAGCACCTGGACGCGGCGATCAAGGAAGGTGGCCCGCTCGGCCCCTACATCGCCGTTGCCATGATCGAGGCCGCCGTGAACACCGCCGTGGACGAGACCAGCCACGAGGACGTGATCGACATGCTGCGCGACCTCGCCTCGCAGATCGAAGCGGACGCCGACGAGGAAGAGTAATCCCGGCTCGTCATCCCGCGGGCTCTTGCCGCCGGCGCGCCTCGCGCCGGCGCAGGATCTCGTAGGTGACGGCGCCGAGGATGGTCAGCGCGATCAGGATCAGCGACAGGGCGTTGACCGCGGGCGTCAGGCCGGTCCGGACCTTGGACGCGATGTAGATCGTCAGCGTGGTGTCCAGCCCGCGGACGAACAGGGTCGTGTTGTAGTTTTCGAAGCTCTGCAGGAAGGCCAGGAAGGCCGCCGACAGGATGGCCGGCGTCAGGTACGGCAGCGTGATCCGCCGGAACACCTGCCCGTGCGTGGCGCCGAGGTCCAGCGCCGCCTCCTCCAGCGTCGCGTCGAATCGCTGAAGACGGGCCAGGAACAGCAGCATGGCGTAGGCGGCGATGAAGCTGGACTGCGCCACGATGGTCAGGAACAGGCCGCCCGTCACCCCGAACCACTGCCGCCAGAAGACCAGCGTCGAGATGCCGACGATCACCCCCGGCGTCAGCAGCGGCGACACCATCAAAGCGTAGAGGAAGGTCCGCGCCCGGCTGTGCAGCCGGTCGAGCAGCAGGGCCGCCGCCAGCCCCAGCGGCACCGCCACCACGATCACCCCCGCCCCGACGAGCAGGCTGGTCCCCAGCGCCTGCCACATCCGCTGGTCGGCCCACAGGGCGGAGAACCAGCTCAGCGTGAAGCCCATCCACGGGGTGACGGTCGGGAAGCGGCTGCTGTTGAAGGTCGCCGCCGCCATGACCCCCAGCGGCAGGAACAGGTAGCCGAAGAACAGGACGAGGTAGGCGCCCGTGGCCCAACGGCGGAAGCTTGCGGCCGTCATTTGGCGATATCCGTAAGGCCGACGCGGAACAGGCGCATCATCAGCAGGATGAAGCCGATGCACAGGACCAGCAGGATGAAGGCGTAGGCCGCACCCTGGTTCCAGTTCCCGCCCTCGAAGAACCAGTTGTAGATAACCTCGGTGAACCAGCGGCTCTGCGGCCCGCCGAGCAGCGCCGGCACGGCGTAGCTGCCCGCTGCCAGCATGAAGGTCATGATGCAGCCGACCGCGATGCCCGGCTTGGCGTGCGGGATCACGACGCGGCGGTGGATGCGCACCCAGCCGGCGCCCAGGTCGCGCGCGGCCTCGATCTGGTTGCGGTCCAGCGATTCCATGGCGTTCATGATCGGGAACACCATGAACAGGATGTAGACGTACACCATCCCCACGATCACCCCGGCGTCGCCGCCCAGCAGCCGTTGCGGCTCGCCGACGATGCCCAGCTTGACCAGCAGGACGTTCAGCGGCCCGTTGAAAGCCAGGATGATGTACCAGGCGAAGGTGCGCAGAAGCTCGTTGATCCAAAAGGGGATGACCAGCATCAGCACCAGCGTCGGCACCCGCCGCCGCGGCGCCACCTGCGCCATATAGAAGGCGACGGGGTAGCAGACGACCAGCGTGACGAAGGTCACGAGGCTGCTGGCCCAGATCGTCTTCAGGAAGATCGCGAGGTGGATCTGGTTGGTCCACAGCGTCGCGTAGTTCTTCACCGTGTAGACGTCCTCCGGCCCGCCGAGCTTGCTTGGGGCCAGCGACGGCCGGAAGGAGAAGTCGACCATCAACAGCTGAGGCAGCACGACCATCAACAGCAGCCACGCCGCCACGGCCAGCAGGATCAGACCGGTCAGGACCGGGCCGTACCGGCGCAGCACCTCGGTCATCGCGGGCAATCAAACGCTGTGCGACTTGGAACGGTGCGCTGTTTCATTCACCACCGGCCGGTCGGAGAGTATAGGATCGAAAGCCTATCATGGCGGTGAGGGCAGCGCAAGCGGGGCCTTGGAGCGCAAAAATAACCACAGCTTTATTGTGTTTTTGCGAAGCGTACGAAGGGTCATAGTGGGCGTATGCGCGTGTGGCGATCGGCAGGGATGATGGCTCGGGTGACGGCGTGGTGCGCCGTGATGAGCCTGCTCGTCCACGCGGTCGTCATGGCGACGCATGTGCCGCCCCCGCTGGCGGCGGCGCTGGCGCAGGCGGCGCGGACCGTGGTCGACGACGCGCCCTGCCAAAAGCATGTGGGCCACAAGCACGCGGGCGCAGCATCCGTCCAGCACGACCGGAGCGGCAAGGACGCGCCCCCGGCCGGTACGCCGGGACATGTCACCTATTGCCCGATCTGCCTGTCGCTGAACGGCGGCACCCTGCTGGGGCCGGCGTCCGCCCCGGTGCTCCGGCCTCCGATGGCGGTGGCGCAGGCCATGCCACCGCCGCCCGATGCGTTCCACCTCCCCGAGCGGCCCGCCCGCCCCTTCGCCGCGCGGGCGCCTCCGGTGCCGGTCTGATTCCCTCGTCCCCAGACCATCCCACACCGGAGTTTTTTCATGATCCGTGCATTCCGCGGCGCCCTGCTGGCCGCCACCGTGCTGGCGTGCCTGCCCGCCGCCTCTGCCCTCGCCCACACCACACTGGAGGTCAAGCAGGCCCCGGCGGGCAGTGCCTACAAGGCCGTGCTGCGCGTCGGCCATGGCTGCAAGGGCTCCCCGACCACCGCGTTGCGCGTCCGCATGCCCGAGGGGGTGAGCGCCGTGACGCCGGTCCCGAAGGAGGGCTGGACGCTTGCGACGAAGGGCGGCGAGACACCCGGCGCGGGCATCACCGAGATCGCCTGGACCGGCGGCAAGCTGCCCGACGGCCAGCGCGAGGGCTTCGCCTTCGACGTTACCCTGCCGAACCGTTCGGCGGGGACGGTGGTCTATTTCCCCGTGGTGCAGGAATGCGAGAAAGGCGTGCACCGTTGGATCGAGATCCCCGAACCCGGCAAGCACGCCGCCCATGAGCATGAGCACGAGGGCGCCGAACCGGCCCCCGGTGTGACGCTGACCGCCAAGCCCTAAAGCGCCGGGAGGAACGGCCGCATGCGCCGACGGATCGTTGGATGGGTGATGGCGTTGCTGGTGCTGACCATGGCTCCGGCGGCGTGGGCGCATGCGGCTCTGGTCGAGTCGGTCCCGGCGGACGGGGCGCGCCTGGACCGCCCGCCGCCCGAGTTGACCCTGCGCTTCAACGAGCCGGTCAGCCCGGTGTCGGTGCGGGTGCTCGGCCCCGACGGGACGGAGGTCGCCCTGCCCGCCCCACCCAAGGCGGAGGGGGAACGGCTGCGCGTCGCCCTGCCCGGCGGGCTGCCGGCGGGGACGCATGTGGTCAGCTACCGCGTCACCTCGGAAGACGGGCACCCGGTGGCCGGATCGGTGCTGTTCGGCATCGGCGCGGAGCCCGACCGCAGCGCCGCCCACGCCGAGGAGGCCCGCCAGTCCACGCTGCTGGCGGCCACGCTGGTGCGGGCGCTGCATTACGGCAGCCTGTTGGGCGTTGCCGGCGGCGGGCTGTTCCTGCTGCTGGTGCTGGGTCCATGGAGCCCGGTGAACCGGCGCCTGAAACCCGGCCTGTGCCTGGGCATCGGGGGCGCCGCGCTGCTGGTGGTGGCGAACGTGGCACTGACGGGGGCCGTGCTGGAGGGGGCGCCCCTGACGGCCGTGTTCGGGGAGTCGGCGTGGAAGACCGCGGTGGCGAGTTCGGCCGGGGGGAGCGCCGTCCTGGCCCTTCTGTCCCTGATCGCCGTCGCGCTGGCGCTGGTGCTGGAGGAGCGCGGGCGGGGTGGGGTGCTGTTGCTGCTCCTCGGAGCGGGGTTGGCGTCCATGGCGCTGGCCGCGACGGGGCACGCCGCGACGGCGGAACCGCGCTGGCTGAGCACCCCGCTGGTGCTGCTGCACACGCTGACCGTGGCCTTCTGGATCGGCGCCTTCTGCCCCCTCGTCGTGGTGCTGCGGATCGAGTCGCCCGCCGAGGCGGCGCGGATCGTGCGGCGCTTTTCGGGTCTTGCGATGCTGGCGGTGGGGCTGCTGCTGCTGTCCGGGGCGGGGCTGAGCGTCCTGCAACTGGGCGAGCCGCGCGCCATCCTGGACACGGCCTATGGGCAGGTCTGGCTGGGCAAGATGGTTTGCGCGCTGGTTCTGCTGGCGCTGGCGGCCTTCAACCGGCTGCGGCTGACGCCTATGCTGGAGGATGCCGGGGCGATGGGCGCGGCGCGACTGCGCGGCAGTCTGTTCACCGAGATGGTCACGGCGGGGCTGGCGCTGCTGCTCACCGCCGCGCTGGGCGTGACCCCGCCACCCCGCGCGCGGGTGGAAGCGGGAGTTGCGGCCCCCGCCGGCTTCGCGGCGGCGGTCACGGCGAAGGGGCGGACGGCGATCATCACCCTGACGCCCGCCCGGCCGGGACCGAACCGGGTCGAGGCGCGGATCGCCCAACAGGACGGAACGCCGCTCAACGCGATGGGGGCCTCGGTCAGCCTCGCCCTGCTGTCCGCCGGAATCGAACCGATCGCGCGCGACCTGACGCCTGTGGAGCCGGGTGTCTACGCGGTGGATGGCGTGGAACTGCCCGTGGCCGGCGCGTGGTCGGTGCGGCTGGACGTGCTGGTCAGCGACTTCGAGAAAGCGCCGTTCCGGACAGAGATACCGGTGCGGCGGTGAGCAACGCCCTCCTCGACCGCCTCCGGCTCTCAGCGAATGCCGGAGGCATTCGCCTGACGCCGTCAGCGCAAGCTTCGCTTGCGCGAGAGGCGGGAGAGGGAGGGACCCACCGCGAAGCGGTGGGAGGGTGAGGGCAAGGTCTGCCCGAGAGTGCAGGTGATGCGGGCGCAGGATCTTTGGGAAAACCTTGCCCTCACCCTCCCGCCTTCGGCGGGTCCCTCCCTCTCCCATCGGAGATGGGCGAGGGGGTAAATGGCGCTACTCCGGCAGCACCACCGCGTCTTCGGCGCGAAAGGCGATGCGGGCGGGTTGGCCTGGGGTGAAGGGGAGCTCGTTGCCGAGGTGGGGCACCTGGACGACGATGCCGCCCTCCAGGAAGGCGTTGATGAAGGCGCCTTCAAAGTCGCGGTGGGTCACGTGCGATTCCAGCACGTTGTCCGCTTGCGCACCCGCCGCGACGCGCTCCGGCCGGACGAACAGGGTCGCGCGGTCGCCGGGCCTCAGGCCGCGTGGGTTGCGGCCGGTCAGGCGGCCGAAGGGCGTGTCGAGCGCGGCGCGGTCCGGGCCGGCGTCGGCCACGGTGCCGGCGAAGCGGTTGTTCTCCCCCACGAAGGACGCGACGAAGGCGGTTTCCGGGTGGTCGTAGATGGACCGGCCGTCGCCCACCTGCTCCAGCACGCCTTTGGACATCACGCCGATTCGGTCGGACATGGTCAGGGCCTCGCCCTGGTCGTGGGTGATGTAGATGAAGGTGACGCCGGTGCGCTTTTGCAGGTCGCGCAGTTCCGCCCGCATGTGCTGCCGCAGCTTCAGGTCCAGCGCGGAGAGCGGTTCATCGAGGAGCAGCACGGCGGGCTCCACCGCCAGCGCGCGGGCGATGGCGATGCGCTGGCGCTGGCCGCCGGACAGCTCGGTCACCTTCTTGTCGGCGGCGTCCGGCAGCGCCACGAGGTCGAGGAGCTGCTGGACCCTCTTCCGGCGGTCGGCGGAGGGGATGCCGCGCACCTCCAGCCCGAAGCCGATGTTCTCCGCCACCGTCATCAGCGGGAAGAGGGCGAGGTTCTGGAAGATCAGCGCGGTCGGGCGCTTGTTCGGGCCGATGCCGCGCATGTCGCGCCCGCCGATGCGGATGGCGCCCTCCGTCGGCTCCATGAAGCCGGAGATCATGCGCAGGATCGTCGTCTTCCCACAGCCGGACGGCCCCAGGAAGCTGAAGAACTCCCCGGCGCCGATGGTCAGCGACACGTTGCGGACCGCCGTGACGGCGCCGAACCGCATGGTGACCGAATCGAGCTGGACGTCCTGGCTCATGCAATCCCCTTCCCTCTCCCCCGCACCGGGGGAGAGGGATTATTAGCTCACGCCGCCCCGTTACGCCGCCAGGAAACGGTCCTGGTATTCGTTGCGGATGGAGACGTACCAGGCTTCCTGGATCGGCCACCACCACAGCTTCTTCAGCGCGTCGCCGGGGTATGCGTCGGCGAAGAACTGCTTGTTGAGGTCGCTGAGGTGCGCCTCCGCCCCCACCGCCGTGCTGGCGATGCCGGAGTTGTTGGTGTAGAGCGCGCCGGCCTCCGGCGTGTAGAACCAGTTGATCCAGGCGTAGGCCTGCTCCAGGTTTTCCGCCTTCTTCGGGATGGCGTAGCCTTCCATCCAGGCCAGCGCCCCTTCCTTCGGGGCGATGAAGCGGACGGGCAGCCCTTCCTTGCGCAGCGCGACTGCCGTGCTGTCCCAGGTCTGGCCGATGACGCAGCCGTTGGTGCGGAAGGCGCCCTGGGCCTCGTTCTCGTTGGACCAGAACTGGCCGATGGCCTTCTTGTTCTCGGTCGCAACCTTCAGGATGGCGTCGAAGTTGGCGCGGGCCTTCTTCTCGTCCTTGAACTGCTCGCGGATAGGGTGCGGCAGCTTGCCCTGCCCTTCCAGCCACAGGCCGATGCCGATCAGCGAGGAATGGCCACGCACGGTGGCCTTGCCCGCGTGCTCCGGCTTCCAGATATCGCCGTAGCTGGCGGTGCCGTAGGTCAGCGGGGCCTTGTTCATGTCGTAGGCCAGCGCCTCCGTCCCCCAGTCGGCCGGGGCGAAGTAGCGCTTGCCGTTCACCACGCCGCCCATCCCGGCCGAGCCCTCGACCGAGGAGGCGAGGCAGCCGTCCCATTTCACCTTCGATTCGTCGAGCGGCTGGAGCAGGTCGAACTCCACATAGTTCGGCACGCGGTCCACCGTCGGGTGGATGATGTCGAAGCCGGCGCCGCCCGTGGCCTTCAGCTGGTTCAGAAGCTCGTCGTTGGTGCCGTATTCGGTCAGGGTGGCCTTGATGCCGGTCTTCTTCTCGAAGTCGGCCAGCATGTCCGGGCTGATGTAGCCCGCCCAGGAGAAGACCTTCAGGCTGCCGGACGCCGCATGGCCTTCGCGCAGGATCCACGGGCCGACGGACGCCACGCCCACGGCGGCCGCCGCGCTTTGCAGCAGCACGCGGCGGGTGAAGCTCTTGGCGGCGCGCTGGGTTTCGACGCTGTCCTGATCCCTGGCGGTCATGGTGCCCTCACTCCCGATTTTGTCGTTGCCGGGGAGACCGCGCCGGCCTTCCCCGCTGTGACAACTTTGCCGCGATCGGCGGGACTCGTCCATGGCTCAAGCGGGAGCGTGGGCAAACTTCATCGGGCTGTAACAGCGCCGGACCGCGGAACGGCCTTGGTTCTGGGCTACATGACGTAAAAGCGCGCCTTCACCACCACACCGCCGGTGCCGCAGACCACGGTGCGGTCGCGCCCGCTCTTCTTGGCGAAGTAGAGCGCCTCGTCGGCGCGGGCGAGCAGGTCGGGCACCGAGTCGGTGCCGTCCGTCGGGCAGACGCCGATGCTGACCGTGAAGGCGAAGGGGGCGCCGGTCGCCGTGGTCGCGGTGATGGCGGAGGTGGCGATGCGCAGTTCCTCCGCCTTGGCGATCGCCGATTCGATGTCGAGGGCGGGCAGGACCATGCAGAACTCCTCCCCGCCCATGCGGCCGAGGAAGCCGCCGCGCGGGACGCGGGCGGCGCAGGTCTTGGCGAACAGCTTCAGGGCGAGGTCGCCGTTGGAATGGCCGTAGGTGTCGTTGATCGCCTTGAAATGGTCGATGTCGAACATCGCCACGGCGAAGGGCTCGTCCTTCTCCTTCGACAGGCGGTAGCGCTGCTCCAGCATCTCCATGAAGCGGCGGCGGTTCAGCACGCCGGTCAGATAGTCGGTGTTCAGCATCTCCGACATGACGCGGTGGCTGCGGGTGATGCGCTCGCCGGCCCGCACGCGGGCGCGCAGCATCAGCATGTCCACGGGCTTGGACAGGAACTCGTCCGCGCCGGCGTCGAAGGCCTCGATGCGGCGCTGGATGTCGTCGTCCGCCGTCATCAGGATGCAGAAGGTGCGGTGCTGGTCGTCCTCCGCCCGGACCAGCCAGCACAGCTCCAGCCCATCCATGCGCGGCATTTCCAGGTCGGTGATCAGGACCTGGATGTCTTCGCTGCGGTAAAGCGCCAGCGCCTCCACCCCGTCCTTGGCCAGGAAGACGTGGTAGCCGTTGGACTCCAGATTTTGCCGGAGCATTTCGCGAACAACCTTCGAGTCGTCCACGACGAGGACTTTCGTCTCCATGGTTGCGCGAAACCCCCTCAACACCACCCGCTTCGAATGATGTTTACAGGGATTTTAGATAAACTCATACGCTTTTCGGGGGAGACAAATTGTCCGGCCCGCACCGGATCGGCCCCACCGGATTGGCCTATGACAGGCTCAGCTCTCCAGCATGCGGCGCAGCAGCTCCACGTCCTCCGCGAAGGCGGGGTCGGTGGTGCGCAGCTCCTCGACCTTCTTGACCGCGTGCATGACGGTGGTGTGATCGCGGCCGCCGAACTTGCGCCCGATCTCCGGCAGGGAGCGGGCGGTCAGCTGCTTGGCGAGGTACATGGCGACCTGGCGCGGGCGGGCGACGGCGCGGGCGCGGCGGGCCGAATGCATGTCGGCGACGCGGATGTTGAAATGCTCCGCCACGCGCTTCTGGATCTCGTCGATGGTGACGCGGCGGTCGTTGGCGCGCAGCAGGTCGTGCAGCACCTCCTGCGTCGATTCCAGCGAGATGGCGCGGCCGACCAGCTCGGCATGCGCGACGATGCGGTTCAGCGCCCCTTCCAGCTCGCGCACGTTGGAGGTGATCTTGTGGGCCAGGAACTCCAGCACCTTCAGCGGGATGGCCGCGTTCAGCGCGTCCGCCTTGGCCTGGAGGATGCCCAGCCGCAGCTCGTAGGTGGTCGGGTGGATGTCCGCGACGAGGCCCCAGCCAAGGCGGGAGCGCAGCCGCTCCTCCATGCCTTCCAGGTCCGACGGGCTCTTGTCGGCGGAGATGATGACCTGCCGGTTCTGGTCGACCAGCGCGTTGAAGGTGTGGAAGAACTCCTCCTGCGTGGAGTCCTTGCCGCTGATGAACTGCACGTCGTCGATCATCAGCACGTCCACCGAGCGGAACTGCTGCTTGAAGGCCATCGTGTCCTTGAAGCGCAACGCCCGGATGAACTGGTACATGAACTTTTCCGCCGACAGGTAGATCACCTTGCGGTTCGGATCGTTCTTGCGGATCTGCCACGCGATGGCGTGCATCAGGTGCGTCTTGCCCAGCCCCACCCCGCCGTACAGGAACAGCGGGTTGAAGGTGACGGCGGTGGCGTCGGCGACCCGGCGGGCGGCGGCGTGCGCCAGCTCGTTCGGCTTGCCCACCACGAAGTTCTCGAAGGTGAAGCGCGGGTCGAGCGGGGCGGAGATGTCGGTGCGGTCCTCCAGCACCGAGGCGACCGCCGTCGGCGACTCGTCCGACGCGAAGGCCGGCGGGGCCGCGGAGTAAGAGCCGCTGGTGTAGGAGGTCGGCTGGGCCAGCGCCGCGGCGCGGGGGGCGGAGCCCGTCCCGCCGTCGCGGCCGGCGGCCGGGTCGCCCGGCTCCTGGTCGTCGTTGTCGGCGGTGAGGATGGCGGGCGCGTTGGCGGCGGCCACCACCACGTCGATGGATTGGACGTCCGGGTTTTCACCGGCCCACAGGTTGCGGATGCGGTCGGCGTAGTGGGTCAGCACCCAATCGCGCATGAAGCGCGTGGGCACGACGATGCGCACCTCGCCCCCGCGGATGCCGGCGACGGAAAGCGGCTGCAGCCAGCTGCGGTAGGCGATCTCGCCCACCTCGTCCTTGAGGCGGCCCCGGATTCGAGCCCACTGTTGATCCAACGACGCGCCGACCGACATGCTTCCCCTACCCGCTCCTTTCCTCCCGGACGGCCCTGCCCCGGACGACCGAGACCGCCGGGCGAACGGGTTCAGTCCGCCACCGGACCCCCGCTGCCGATCCAAGGTTGAAACCAATGGCCGGGACGTTCACCAGGCTTTTCCTCACGCTTTGCCGCGTGCCCGCTCGCCCGGCCGCCCCCTAACCCCTATCCCTTAAACAAGCCCCACGCTTCAAATAGGCCGCGTTGTCGCGAACCGTTCCTCTCCGGAAGACTCCAACGGTGGATGCCTCCAAACTGGACGACAACATATCCCTTCGGCGAAACGATGGATTTCGCCGTGCTTCCGACAAATTTTAAGAAATTCCGCCCAAGAAATTCCGCTCTCGGATCAGCGGGTCGACTCGAGCCTTCCCAACATCCCGCGGCCTTGAACGTCTCCGTCCTTTAGCAAACGGCGCGCGACATTTGAAGTAACATCGTTGCGCCGCCTCCAATCGAACGAAAGTCTAATCACCCTCTCCATCCGTGGCAATAGGACAGAAAGCGAACGCGGCAAAAAGCACAAATCGTGCGCTGGACAGGCCAGGAATCACCGATTGCTTTTCTACGCCTGCAAACAGACACCATCGCCCACAACAGCCCGCAACGCAAAAAGCCGCGCCCAATGACTTGGTGCGCGGCTTTTTTTGACTCTGAGAAAACTCAGAGAGCGTTGATGCGGGCCGACAGACGCGACAGCTTGCGCGACACCGTGTTCTTGTGCAGAACGCCCTTGGAAGCGCCGCGCATCAGTTCCGGCTGGGCGGCCTTGAAAGCCTCAGCGGCCTCCGCCTTGTTGCCGGACTCGATCGCGGTCTCGACCTTCTTCACGAAGGTGCGGATGCGGCTGACGCGGTTACGGTTGATCTCCGTACGACGCGCGGTTTGACGAATGCGCTTTTCAGCAGACTTATGATTGGCCATGAAAACCCTACTCCGGACGACACGCCTGTCCCAGTGCGAGGGGGCCTTATACGCTCCACCCGAATGAGAGTCAAGGCGCGCACAAACACTGTTTTCGTTGAAATGAAACGAGGCGAGATCTTGATGGTAACCTGCCCCTCCCCCGCTATATGCGGGGGAGGAGGCGGCGGATCTCAGCGATGCTTCCAGTCGGGCTGGCGCTTTTCGGCGAAAGCCGACATGCCTTCCTTCTGGTCTTCGGTGGCGAAGGTGGAATGGAACAGCCGCCGCTCGACCTTGATTCCCTCGTTCAGCGTGGTCTCGTAGGCGGCGTTGACGGCGTCCTTGGCCATCATGACGACCGGGCGGGACAGCTTGGCGATCTTCTCGGCCACGCGCACGGCCTCGTCCACCAGGTCGGCGGCCGGGATGACGCGGCTGACGAGGCCGGAGCGCTCGGCCTCCGCGGCGTCGATCATGCGGCCGGTCAGGACCATCTCCATGGCCTTGGACTTGCCGACGAAGCGGGTCAGGCGCTGCGTGCCGCCGGCGCCGGGGATGGTGCCGATGGTGATTTCCGGCTGGCCGAACTTGGCGTTGTCGCCGGCCAGGATGAAGTCGGCCATCATCGCCAGCTCGCAGCCGCCGCCGAGCGCGAAGCCGGCGACCGCGGCGATGGTCGGCTTGCGGCACTGGGCCAGCCGCTCCCACTTCGCGGTGATGAAGTTGGCCTTGTAGACGTCCATGTAGGAGAAGCCCTGCATCTCCTTGATGTCGGCGCCCGCGGCGAAGGCCTTTTCCGAGCCGGTGACGACGATGGCGCCGATGGCGTCGTCCGCCTCCAACGCGTCGAGCGCCTGGCCCAGCTCGGTCACCAGCTGGTCGGACAGGGCGTTCAGCGCCTTCGGGCGGTTCAGCGTGATCAGCCCGACGGGACCGCGCGTCTCGACGAGAATCGTTTCGTAGGCCATGTGCAGCAAGCTCCCGATATGTTTGGCCCCTCGTCCGGGGGCGTTCTGGTTGGATCGGCGTCTTTTTTCGTGGGCGTTGACAGTCTGTCGACGTCAGCGGGGAATCAGCGAGAAACGCACGGTGGTGACGCCCGCCTTGGCCGCGGCTCCCGCGCCGGCTCCCGTGTCGACGAACTCCAGCCGCAGCTCTTCCCCTTCGCGCTGGAAGCGGGTAGCGGCAACCCTGGTGTCCGTTCCCCTCCCGTCCGGCCCTTTGGCGTCCGGCGAACGCTTCCAGCCGAGCTGCGGCATGGTCTGGTCGTAGAAGGCCAGCACCGCCTTGCGGTCCACCCGGCCGGACATGACGGATTGGGCGATGCGGCCGCCGGGCTTGTCGAAGACCAGCGGTTCCTCCTCCGCGGGGGCGAGGCCCGGCATCACCGGCACGTCCCCCATTCCGGCGACGAAGCGGGTCGATTCGGTCGCCCCTGCGGGCGGCGGATAGCCCACCAGACCCGCGAAGGCGGGGCCGGCGAGGAGAAGGGCGGCGAGCGCCGCCCTGGCGGTGGCCGATGGAGCCGTCATGGCTTCCACGTATATCAGCGCTGGCGCTGCGGACAATAGAAAGTCGAGCGTCCGGACTGCACGATGCGGCGGATCCCGCCCGTTTTCGCCACGTCGCAGGTGCATCCGGGGCAGGGCTGCCCCTCCCGGTCGTAGACGGAGAACTGGTGCTGGAAATAGCCCAGCTCGCCCGAGGCCTGCCGGTAGTCGCGCAAGGACGAACCGCCGGCGGCGATGGCGCGGCCCAGCACCTCGCGGATCGCGGTGGCGAGCCGTTCCGCCTTGGCGCCGGTGACCGTGGCGGCGATGCGCGTCGGGCTGATCCGGCTGAGGAACAGCGCCTCCGACACGTAGATGTTGCCGAGCCCCGCGACCACCGTCTGATCGAGCAGCGCCGCCTTGATGCTGGTCATCCGGCCGGCCAGCCTCGCGGCCAGCACCGGGCCGGAGAACTCGTTGCCCAGCGGCTCCGGCCCCAGCGTGCGCAGCAGCGGGTGGTCCGCCAACGCGTCGGCCGTCGCCAGATCCATCAGGCCGAATCGGCGCGCGTCGTTGAAGGTGACCACCGTGCCGGCGTCGGTTTCCAGCACCACATGGTCGTGCGCCCCGTATTCGGCGGGGCGTTCCGGCGTGATGATCATGCGCCCGGACATGCCGAGATGCGCGATCAGCACCGTGCCGTCGTCCAGATGGATCAGGATGTATTTGGCGCGGCGGCGCACCGAGTCGACGCGGCGCCCGGTCAGGCGCTCGCAGAAGTCCGGCGGGAAGGGAAAGCGCAGGTTCGGGCGGCGCTGCAGCACCAGCACCAGCGTCCGCCCCTCCAGGTGCGGGGCAAGGCCGCGGCAGACGGTTTCGACTTCGGGAAGCTCGGGCATGGGCAAGGAGAGTGGGGAGACCGGCCGGCTGACGCAAGAGCAAGCGCAAGGGGAGCGCGCGATTCGACACACGCGTGTGTTCGTGCTAATCTTCAACCCGCGCTGGAGGTGACATGACGCCCGAGAAGGAAGCCCTGCTGACCGCGAAGATCGACCTGCTCATCGACCTCGTTCGGGAGCAGCGGACGACCCTGAGCGACCATGGCCGTCGCATCGACTCGCTGAACGATCGCATGGACGCCATGAACAACCGCATGGACGTCATGGGCAAATCCCTGAGCGACCGCATCGACTCGCTCAGCGACCGCATGGACGCAATGGGCAAGTCCCTGAACGACCGCATCGATTCCATGGGCAACCGCATCGGAAGCCTTGCCGAGGATCTCGCCTACGTCCGGGTGCGCATGGATAATCTTCCCGACCCGGCGGAATTCTACGAGCTGCGCGGCCGGGTGGAGGAGATCAGCCGGCGCCTGCCGACCAGCATCGCCTACGCGCCGCCGGCCCCACGCGACAAGCCGGCGGAGTAATCCGCCACCAGCCGCCGCAAGGCGGACGCCGCCTCCGCCACCGGGACGGACCAGTCGCGGCGGACGCTCTGCCGGAACAGGCGGGCGGTCGGGTACCAGGGGCTGTCATCCCGATCCTTGAACCAGCGCCAGTCGCAGCCGTGGTGCAGCAGGATCCACACCGGCCGCGCCAGGGCGCCGGCCAGATGCGCCACCCCCGTGTCCACGGTGATGAACAGGTCGAGGCTGTCCAGCACCGCCGCCGTTTCGGCGAAACTGGTCAGGTCGGCCGACAGATCGATGATCGGGAACGGGACCTCGGCCACCTGCCGGGCCGCCGCCTCACCCACCTGAAGCGAGAACAGCGCCACCCCCTCCACCGCCGCGAGGGGCGCCAGCGCGGCCAGCCCGAGCGAGCGGCTGGCGTTGTCGTGGAACTGCGGCCGCCCGGACCAGACCAGACCGCAGCGCAGGGCGGCCCCCGGTGCTGCGTTCCGCAGGCGTTGCGTCCACAGGGCGCGCCGGTCGGGCGCGCTGCGCAGGTAGGGGACGCGGGCCGGGATCGCCGCCACGGTGGGGCAGAACAGTGTGCCCAGGCTCATCACCGGAAGATGGACGTCGGTGTCCGGCAGGCCGCTCACGCCTGGAAAGTCCGACGCCCGCGAGATAACCGACACCAGCGCGGGATCGGTGTTCATTTCCAGGAGTGGGCGAAGCGGCCCGTGCGCCTCCAGATAGACGCGCGACGGCCCGGCCGCGACCACGCGGTCGAGGAAGCGGATGAACTGGATGGTGTCGCCCATGCCCTGCTCGGCGTGGACCAGGATGGTCTTGCCGGACAGCGGCTCGCCGGCCCAGCGCGGCTGGATGAAGGGGCGGTGCTGGCCGGCCAGCGCTCCGCTGCGCCAGCGCCATTCATACTCCGCCCACCCCTCGGCGTAGTCGCCCAAGCGAAGCAGCGCGTTGGCCATGTTCCAATGGGCGTCGACCAGATCGGGGGCCAGGCGCACCGCCTCGCGGTAGGACGCGACGGCCTCCCGATCCCAGCCGAGTCGATGGAGGGCATCGCCCCGGATGGCCGCCGCGTCCGCCCGGTCGGGCGCGAGGCGGAAGGCTCGGTCCGCCAGGGCGAAAGCTTCCGCGTCCCGACCGCCGGTGCTCGCCAGGGTCGCGAGGATGGTCATCGTCGGCGTGTGGTCGGGCTGGGCGGCGAGCAGGGCGCGGAAGAAGCGGGCGGCCTCCGCCGGCCGCCGGGCGTGATGGAGCGATACGCCGTGCCCGAGCAGCAGGGGCAACCCCACCGCCGCAGCCGCCGGCCGGGTGAGCCGCGCGATGGCCTCCCCCGTGTGCCCGGCGGCCAGCAGCGCCTGCCCCTCCCGCTCCACCGCGCGATCGGCGCGATCGCGCGCCTCCCGGTGGTCGGGCTGGAGCCGCAGAAGCCGTTCCAGGCCGTCCAGGGCGTCCGCCTCCCGGCCCAGGGCTTCCAGGGCGCGCGCCAGATGCAGCAGGGCCTCCGCGTGACCGGGGTCCAGGGCGAGGGTCTGTCGCAGGCCGGCAGCCGCGTCCTCCACGCGCCCCTGCATCAGCCGGGCGCGCGCCAGATCGTAGCGTGGACAGGGGTTCGCCGCGTCCAGCGCGACGGCTTTGCGAAGCAGCGGGACCGCCTCGTCCGGCCGCTGCGTCTGGCAGCGGAGAACACCCAGCAGATGCAGCGCGGTCACCTGGGCGGGATCGGCCTCCAGGATGCGGCCGTAGAGGATGTCCGCCTCGGCGAGCCGTCCAGCCTCGTGATGGTCGAAGGCGATGACCAGGGCTTCCGCGATTGTCGCCATGATAAATCCACTTCAGCCGCACAGCCGCCGGGTGACGGCGGCGAGCGGAGTCCGCCAGTCCTTCGCCACGGGCTGGCGGAACAGGGTGACGGACGGGTACCAGGGGGAGTCGGCGCGGTCGCGCAGCCAGCGCCAGTCCGGCGCGTGCGACAGCAGGACCGCGGTGGGATGACCCAGCGCGCCGGCCATGTGGGCGGTCACGTTGTCGATGGTCACCACCATGTCCGTCGCGGCGATCTGCGCCGCCAGCCCGTCCAGGTCGTCGCGAAGGTCGAGGCCGGGCGGGACCGCGATGTCGATCCCCTCCGCCGCCAGCGCCGCGACCTCGTGCGTCCAGTCGCCGTATTGCAGGACCAGCAGGCGCGCGCCGGCCGCGTGCAGCGCGCGGGCGAGATCGCCCAGCGGGATGTTCCGGCTGCGCCCCCACTTGGGGTTGGTCGTGTGCCACGCGATGCCGACCAGCGGACGGACGCCCGGAACGGTGCCGCTCCGCAGGGCGTCCGCGCGGGCCGGGTCGGGCCTCAGGTAGGGACGCAGAAGCCGGAAATCCGCCGGCGCGCGCAGGAGCAGGCGCGGCAGGGAGCCGGCCGGGATTTGCGCCGCGATGTCCGGGGCCATGAGGCGCGGGTCGGGCGGCGTGGCGCGCGGCACGACCTCCACCCCCGGCAGGGAGCGGGCGAACAGCGGCGCCAGCCGGGCGTCGCATTCCAGCAGGCAGCGCAGGCCCGCTTGCGTCAACAGCGGAAGGATTGACGCAAACTGGATCTCGTCGCCGACCCCCTGCTCCCCCCACACCAGCAGGCGGCCCTCGCCGAGCGGTTCGCCGGTCCAGAAGGGGTGCGGGAATCGGTGCAGGCCGCCGTTCCAGGGCGGGACGGCCCAGCGGTCCTCCCAGGCGTCCCAGCCGTCCTCGAACCGGCCGAGCGCGAGCAGCGCCGAGGCGCGCGTCACCCGCGCCTCGCCCAGGGCGAGGTCCAGGGACAGGGCGGCCTCCGCCTCGTCCAGCGCGTCGGCGGGACGGCCGGCGAGCATCAGCCCGTCGGCCTGGTTGTTGCGGATCTCCGGCGATTCCGGCCAGAGCACCGCCGCCCGGCCCAGCGCCGTCAGCGCGCCGGCGGGATCGTTCTGGCCCTTGAGCACGCTCGACCGGTTGTTCCACAGCTCGGCGGCGGAGGGGCCGATCGCCAGCCCGCGTTCGTAGGCGTGCCGGGCCTCGGCCAGCCGCCCCTCGGCCTTGTGGAGGTTGCCGAGCCGGTTCCACAGCGCGCCCTGCGCGGGATCGAGCCGCAGGACACGGTCCAGGACGCGGGCGGCGTCCGGCACGGCGGGGCTCAACCGTTCGGCCAGCAGGCGAAGCGGCTGCGGGTCGTCGGGGGCGAGCAGGGCCGCGACGCGGAGATGGCCGATCACCGCCTCCGCCTCGCCCAGCGCTTCCAGCGCCTGGGTCAGGTTGACCCGCAGGTCGGGGTCGAGCGGGCGCAACGCCACCGCCGCGCCGAGCGCCCGCGCCGCAAGGTCCGGACGGCCGGCCTTGGCGGCGCGCACCGCGACATTGTTGAGCGGGTCGATCCGCCCCGGATCGAGCGCCGCCGCGCGGACGAAGTGGTCCAGCGCCGCCTCCCACCGGCCGAGCGCCTCCAGCACGCCGGCGAGGTTGCCGTGGTAGTCCGGCTGGGCATCGTCGGCCTCGACCGCCCGGGCGATCAGGGCGGCGGCCTCCTCCAGCCGCTCGCACTGAGCCAGCAGCAGGCCGCGCAGGTGCAGCGTCGGCGGATGGTCGGGAAGGGCGTCGAGGATCTGCCCGTAGATGGAGTCGGCCTCGGCCAGCCGCCCGGCCTGCTGGAGGTCGAACGCGGCCAGCAGCGCTTCCTGGATCGTCGCCATGCCCCTCCCCCGCCGGTTCCAAACGCCTTCCAAACATCGGGGGCACCGTGACGAAGGGGACCGGCGGGGTCAAGCCCGTGAAAAAAGCGCCCGGCCGCGGCGTTCCACGGCCACGCCCCGGCTGGCGCAAGCCCAGGCTGCGCGCTATGTTGCCCGCCATGACCGATCCGCACACCCCACCCGCCCCGCCCGCGTCCACCTTGAGCTCGACCGGCGCTGGCCCGTCCGGAACCTCGACCAGCGCCCCCACCGGCGCCGAAGGCAACTGGTTCGGCTACCGGCCCGTGGACCCGAACGCCAAGTCCGGCCTCGTCCGCGCCGTCTTCGACAGCGTGGCCGGCCGCTACGACCTGATGAACGACCTGATGTCGGGCGGCATCCATCGGCTGTGGAAGGACACGCTGATGGAGATGGTGGCGCCCAAGGCCGACATGACGCTGCTGGACGTGGCGGGCGGCACGGGCGACATCGCCTTCCGCTTCCTGCAGCGGGGCGGCGGCCGGGCGGTGGTCTGCGACATCACCGAGTCGATGGTCCGCGTGGGGCGCGACCGTTCCTTCGACCGGAACATCCTTTCGGGCGTGAACTGGACGGTCGGCGACGCGGAAAAGTTGCCCATCGCGTCGCGTTCGGTGGACGCCTACACCATTGCGTTCGGCCTGCGCAACGTCACGCGAATCGACGCCGCGCTTTCCGAGGCCCGGCGCGTGTTGAAGCCCGGCGGAAAGTTCTTCTGCCTGGAGTTCAGCCACGTGGTCCTGCCGATCCTGCGCGAGATGTACGATCTCTATTCCTTCCAGGTCCTGCCCAAGCTCGGCCGCATGGTCGCGGGGGACGAGGACAGCTACCGCTATCTGGTGGAGAGCATCCGCCGCTTCCCCGAACAGGCCGCACTCGCCAAACGGATCGAGGCCGCGGGCTTTGGTGCCGTGCGCGTGCGCAACCTGACCGGCGGCATCGCCGCCATCCATTCCGGCTGGCGGATCTGACCGACGTGTTCCGGACCGTCCGCAACCTCGTCCGCCTGTACGGCATCGGCCGCACGCTGGCCCGCTACAACGCGCTGCCGGAAACCCTGCCGGAGATCGCGCCGGGCATCGCCCTGTTCTGGCGCTGGGTCGGCAACAAGAAGGAGCCGGGCCGCGTCGGCCAGCGCCTCGCCCGCGCCCTGGCGGAGCTGGGGCCGACCTACATCAAGCTGGGGCAGCTGCTCTCCACCCGCTCCGACCTGGTGGGCGAGCGGATGGCGCTCGACCTCGCGGAGTTGCAGGACAAGCTGCCGCCTTTCCCCGGCGCGCAGGCCCGCGCCATCGTCGAGGAGGAGCTGGGTGCCCCCATCACCCAGCTGTTCCAGAGCTTCGACGAGGAGCCGGTGGCCGCCGCCTCCATCGCGCAGGTGCATTTCGCCGTCACCGCCGACGGGCGGGAGGTCGCGGTCAAGGTGCTGCGCCCCGGCATCGAATTCGCCTTCGAGCGCGACATCGACCTGTTCTACTGGCTGGCCGAGTTGGCCGAGCTGGTGATGCCCAAGCTGAAGCGCCTGCGCCCGCGCGAGGTGGTGGACACCTTCGCCCGCACCTCCCGCCTGGAGATGGAGCTGCGGATGGAAGCGGCGGCGGCGTCGGAGCTGGCCGCGAACTTCCAGGGCGACACGACCTTCTACGTGCCGGCCATCGACTGGGACCGCACGGCGCGCCGCGTCCTGACGCTGGAGCGCATCCGCGGCCTGAAGGTGGACGAGACGGAGCGCATCGACGCCTCCGGCCTGAACCGCGACGAGATCCTGGCCAAGGCCTCGGCCAGCTTCTTCAACCAGGTGTTCCGCGACGGCTTCTTCCACGCCGACCTGCACCCCGGCAACCTGTTCGTGGACCAGAACGGCAACATTGCCGCCGTCGACTTCGGCATCATGGGCCGGCTGGACCGCGCGACGCGCACCTATCTCGCCGACATGCTCATCGGCTTCCTGACCGGCGACTACCGCCGGGTGGCGCTGGTTCATTTCGAAGCCGGATACGTTCCGCGCCACCAGTCCATCGAGGTCTTCACCCAGGCCTGCCGCGCCATCGGCGAGCCGTTGCAGAACAAGCCGCTGAACGAGATCTCCGTCGGCCGGCTGCTCGCCCAGCTCTTCGCCGTGACCGAGCAGTTCGAGATGGAGACGCAGCCGCAGCTCCTGCTGCTGCAAAAGAGCATGCTGACGGCGGAAGGCGTCGGCCGCATCCTGAACCCCAAAATCAACATGTGGGAGCTGGCGCGCCCGTTGATCGAGGAGTGGATGCGTGAGAACCGGGGGCCGGAGGCGCAGATCCTCGACGATCTGGAGGCCACCGTCACCACCATCCGCCGCCTGCCCCATCTGGTGCGGCAGGCCGAGGGCGTCGCCACACAGATCAGCGAGGGCGGCCTGCGCCTGCATCCCCACACGGTCCATTACCTGCTGGACCGCTGGGTGGAGCGGCGGCTGAGCGAGCGGGTGGCGGTCTGGGCGATCATCGCGCTGCTGGCGGTCATCGCGCTGGAGCTGCTGTAGGCCGCTTTATCGTGGGCGCGGGCGGGGTGCGACCCCTCGCCCCTCCCCCATGGGGAGCCTTGACCGGGCGCGCGGAGCCCCGGACACTGGTGGGAGTCGCAACCGTCTCCGGGGGAAGCCATGTCCCGCGACGAGTTCCAGGCCCTCCTCACCTACGTGCGGACCGACCAGCTCCACCCGCACCGCCCCCACAGCGGCGCGCTGGAGAAGCCGCCCCCCGTCATCACCATCGCCCGCGACCATGGCGCCGGCGGCGAGGCGATCGCGGCCAAGGTGGCGGACGCGCTGGGCGTGGCCTGCTTCGACAAGGAAATCCTCGACGCCGTGGTGGCGGCGGCCAAGTCCGACCCCACCCTGATGCGCCAGCTGGACGAAAAGCTGCCCGAACGCGCGGGCATGTTCCTCTACGCCAGCCTGATGGGCCTGCACGACCCGATGAGCGAGTACCAGCAGCTGCTGACCCGCGTCGTCAACGGCATCGCCTTCCGCGGCGGCGTGATCGTCGGGCGCGGCGCGCATCTGGTGCTGCGCGGCGCCCTGCGCTTCCGCGTGCGCATCGTCGGCTCCGACGAGGTCTGCGCCCGCCGGCTGGCCGGGGGCGACCCCGGCAAGATGGCGGAAAAGCTGAGCGAGGTGCAGAAGGTCAACGCCGCCCGCGCCAAATTTTTCAAGGAGACCTTCAAGGTCACCAACAACGACCCGCTGCAATACGACCTGATCGTCAACACCGACCGCTTCACCGACCTGGACGCCGTGGCCGACCTGATCGTGCGCGGTTATTGGGCGCATGGAGGGAAGGAGTAGTCGTGCTTTTGTGACGCACTCATTTTTCACGGATTTCACGGATTTGGACGCGGATTTCACGGATTTTCTGTTTTGCTTGACGAATTCCAGACTGTTCCCGAAATCCTGAACGCAGCAAGCATAATCATCCGTGAAATCCGTGCTCAAATCCGTGAAATCCGTGAAGAATTTGTTGTCCCCCAAGCATCACGGCGGCTCCACCCACCACGACTCGACCAGCGGGCCATACAGCGGCGTCACGTCCGGGCGTTTCAGCCGGGACCAGCGGGCGATGCGGTCCACGGGGCTGTGGAACAGCGGCACCATGTAGTGGCCCCACAGCAGCACCCGGTCGAGCGCGCGGACGCGCGTGACAAGCTCCTCCCGCGTGCGGGCTTCGGCGATGGAGCCGGCGATGGCGTCCACCACGGGATCCCGGATGCCGGCGAGGTTGCGGCTTCCCGGCTGGTCGGCGGCGGCGGAGCCGTAGTAATAAAGCTGCTCGTTGCCGGGGGAGAGGGTGGAGACCCACCAGCGCACGGTCATATCGAAATCGAAACTGTCCATGCGCGCCTGATACTGCGCGTTGTCCACCGCGCGCACCGAGGCGGCGATGCCCAGCCGCTCCAGGGAGCGGGCGAACTCCAGCGCCACGCGCTCGTCCGCCGGGTTGCCCAGCAGGATTTCGAAGGCGAAGGGCTGGCCGGCCGCGTTCACCAGCCGCCCGTCGCGGATGCGCCAGCCGGCCTCGGCCAGCAGGCGCAGGGCCTCGCGCAGGTTGGCGCGGGCGCCGGCGGGTCCGGTGCCGTCGGTCTGCGGCAGGGTGAAAGGCTGTGTGAACAGGGCGGGGGGCAGCCGGTCGCGAAAAGGCTCCAGAACCGTCATTTCTTTCGGATCCGGAACGCCCTGGGCCGCCAGTTCGGAGTTGGGGTAGTAGCTGGCCGTGCGGACCAGCATCCCATGGAACAGCGTCTTGCCGATCCAGGCGAAGTCGGTGGCGAGACCCAGCGCCCGACGCACGCGGATGTCCTGGAACAGAGGGCGGCGCGTGTTGAAGATCAGGCCGCGCGCGAATTCCGGGCGATGGTGCGGCAGTTCCTCCAGCACGATCCGCCCCTCGCGCAGCGCCGGGCCGTCGTAGCCGGTTGCCCATTTGGCCGGGTCCGATTCGCGCCGCACGTCGCCCTGCCCGGCCTTGAAGGCCTCCAGCGCCACGCTGTCGTCGCGGAAATAGGTGAAGTCCAGGGTGTCGGCGTTGAACAGCCCGCGCCGGGTCGGCAGGTCGCGGCCCCAATAGTCGGCCACCCGCTCGTAAACGATGCGCCGGCCGGGGTCGACCAGCGCCACCCGGTAGGGGCCGCTGCCCAGCGGCGGGTCGAGCGTCGTGCGCTCGAACGCCTTGCCCGCCCACCAGTTTTTGGAATGGATGGGCATCAGCCCCATCAGAAGCGGCATCTCCCGGTCCAGCACCCCGTCGGGGCCGGGCGCGAAGGTGAAGCGGACGGTGCGGTCGTCCGGCGCCTCGGCGCGCGCCACCTTGGCGTAGAACTGGCGCCGGTTGGGCGTGCCGTGCAGGCGCTGCACCTCCAGCGAGAACAGGACGTCGGCGGCGGTGACGGGTGTGCCGTCGTGCCAGCGCGCCTTTGGGTTCAGGTGGAAGGTGGCCGCACTCCGGTCCTCAGGCACCTCCAGGCTTTCGGCGAGCAGGCCGTAGAGGGAGAAGGGCTCGTCCCACGAGCGCACAAGCATCGTTTCGAAGACGAAACCAAGCCCCACCGCCGGAATGCCCTTCACCACATGCGGGTTCAGCGTGTCGAAGCCGCCGGTCACCGCCTGGCGCAGCGTGCCGCCTTTGGGCGCGTCGGGGTTGACGTAGGCGAAATGCGCGAAGCCCGGCGGATAGGCCAGATCGCCGTGCATGGCGATACCGTGAGCGGCTTCGGGGGCGGTTTCGGCCGCCGCCGGCAGCGCGAAAAAGGCCAGAAACAGCAGCGACAGCAGGGTGTGGAGCATGCCGAAGGCTCGCCGCTTTGCCGCACATGCGCAAGCGCCTTTGACTTATGCTCGCTTCTGCCTAAACTCCGCGCGCGCGGCGTCGGGAGCTATGGCCGGCGTCTTCAATCCAGCGCACCCCGCTATTGCAGTCGAAGGATAGTTTCCATGGATCTCAGCAAGGTTCCGGTCGGCAAGAACGCCCCGTGGGACGTGAACGTGGTCATCGAGATCCCGTTGCGCGGCGAGCCGGTGAAGTACGAGATCGACAAGGAGTCGGGCGCGATGTTCGTCGACCGCTTCCTGCACACGGCCATGTACTACCCCTGCAACTACGGCTTCATCCCGCACACCCTGTCGGGTGACGGCGATCCGGTGGACGTCTGCGTGGTCGGCCGCCACTCGGTCATTCCGGGCGCGGTGCTGCGCTCGCGCCCGATCGGCGTGCTCTACATGGAGGACGAGGGCGGCGAGGACGAGAAGCTGCTGGCCGTGCCGGTCGACAAGCTGCACCCGTTCTACAGCAGCGTGAAGTCCTACAAGGACCTGCCGGAGATCACCACCGAGCAGATCGCCCACTTCTTCCAGCACTACAAGGACCTGGAAAAGGGCAAGTGGGTCAAGATCCTGCGCTGGGGCGACGAGCAGGAAGCCGCCAAGAAGATCCAGGAAGGCATGGAGCGCGCCGCCGCCGCCACCAAGGGCCAGCCGGGTCCGGTGGTCTGATCCCCTGATCGTCTGATTGGTCAGGTTGCATGGACCGGATCCGCGTCGTCGAGGGCGACATCACCCGCCAGTCCGTGGATGCCATCGTCAACGCCGCCAACGCCGCCCTGAAGGCCGGCGGCGGCGTGGACGGGGCGATCCACCGCGCCGCGGGGCCGGACCTGCAACGGGAACTGGACGGGATCGGCGGTTGCCCCACGGGCGACTGCCGCCTGTCGCGGGGCTACAACCTGCCCGCCCCGCACATCATCCACTGCGTCGGCCCGGTCTGGCACGGCGGTGGTTCGGACGAGGAGCGGCTTCTGGAAAGCTGCTACCGCTCGGCGCTGGCCCTGGCGCGTCGACACGGCATCCGGACGCTGGCTTTCCCGGCTATCAGCACGGGCATCTACGGCTTCCCCAAGCAACGCGCCGCGGAGATCGCGGTGGAGGCGGTGCGCGACGAGTTGTTGAAGGACGACGCGATCGAAGAAGTGCGCTTCGTCGTGTTCGACGCGGAGACGGCGAGGATATACCGCGCGCTGGTGTGAGCGCGTTGGATCAAAGAAAAATCCGTGTCATCCGTGTTTAAATCCCTGAAATCCGTGTGTCCTTGGTTGCCACACAAGAATCCCGACCCCACCCGTTACGACAGCGTTTTCTCCACCGACACGACCGCTTCCTTCAGCACCTCGGCGCTGCGCTTCAGGGACGCCGCTTCCTCGTCGGACAGGTCCGGCATCACGGTGTCCAGCACGCCCCCGGCGCCCACGACGCGCGGCAGGGACAGCGCCACCTCCGGCACGCCCAGCACCGAGTCGTTCAGCACCGAACAGCTCAGCACCGCGCGCTCGTTGCCGGCGATGGCGGCCACGATGCGGGACAGGCCGCCGCCGATGCCGAAGGCGGTGTGCCCCTTGCCCTCGATGATGCGGTAGGCGGCGCGGCGCACGCTCTCGTCGATGGCGGCGCGGTCGGCGTCGGTCAGCGGGCGGCCGAGGCGTTCGGCGCAGCGGTCCACTGGCACGCCGGCCACCGTGGCGCCGGACCACAGCAGAACCTCGGAGTCGCCATGCTCGCCCACCACATGGGCGTGCACGGACTTGGGGGTGACACCCAGCCGGGCGCCCAGCAGCGCGCGGAAGCGCGCGGTGTCCAGGATGGTGCCGGAACCGATGACCCGCGACCGGGGCAGGCCGGAGATGCGGGCGGCGACCTGCGTCATAACGTCCACCGGGTTGGTCGCCACCAGCAGGATCGCGTCGGGGGCTGCGGCCAGCGCCGCCGGGATCACCTGGGCGAAGACGGCCGCGTTGCGGCCCAGCAGTTCCAGCCGCGTCTCGCCCGGCTTCTGCCCGACGCCGGCGGCCAGCACCAGCACGCCTGCCCCGGCGAGGTCGGCGTAGGTGCCGTGGCGCACATGCACGGCGCGGGCGAAGGGAACGGCGTGGGCGATGTCCTGCGCCTGGGCCGCCGCCAGCTTCTCGTTGGCGTCCACCAGAACGACCTCGCTGGCCGCAGCGCTCATCACCATGGCGAAGCCGGCCGTGGCCCCCACGGCGCCCGCCCCGACGATCCCGACCTTCATGCGTCCCTCCCCTGCCCTGATAACCTGCCGCAAACAGGGTGGAGCATCGCGGGGCCAGGCTCAAGATCCCTGCGTCACGGGGACAGGGCTATGACGAATGGAGGCGCGACAAAGGGTCCCTGTACAAAAGGTATTACCATTGTTATATGTTGCAACGCAGCATGAGCGGCGATCCGTCGCGTTCACGCCCGGCGATTGCCACGGTAGGCCTGTTGGACAATCGTCGTTCGCACACCACTCTTTGCCCAGGGGCGCGGTCCGACCGCTGGACCCTCGGCACCTTCAAGATCAAGCCCGGATCCGGTCATGACCGTTCGCAACCTCGACCACCTGTTCAAGCCCACCTCCATCGCGCTGATCGGGGCGACCCGCAAGGCCAACACCATCGGTGCCGTGGTGGCCCGCAACCTGTTCAACGCGGGGTTCGACGGCCCGATCATGCCCGTCAACCCGTCCGAACGCGCGGTCGAGGGCGTTCTGACCTACAAGACGGTGGAGGACCTGCCGATCACGCCCGATCTGGCGGTGATCTGCACGCCGGCCAACACCGTGCCCGCCACCATCGACGCGCTGGGCAAGAAGGGCACCAAGGCGACGATCGTCATCTCCAGCGGCTTTTCCAAGGAACAGACGCAGACGCTGCTGGACACGGCCAAGCCGCACCTGATGCGGGTGATCGGCCCGAACAGCCTGGGCATCATGGTGCCGGGGCGCGGCCTGAACGCCAGCTTCGGTCACGTCACGCCGAAGAAGGGCGACGTGGCGCTGGTGGCGCAGTCGTCGATGGTCGTGACCTCCATCGCCGACTGGGCGACAGCGCGCAACATCGGCTTCTCGCACCTGATCTCCATGGGCGACAAGTCGGACGTGGATTTCGGCGACCTGCTGGACTATCTGGCCGGCGACGCCACCGTCCGCGCCATCCTGCTGTACATCGAGAGCGTCACCGACGCCCGCAAGTTCATGTCGGCTGCCCGCTCCGCCGCCCGCCAGAAGCCGGTCATCGTCATCAAGGCCGGCCGCACGGAGGAGGCGCTGGAGGCGTCGGCCTCGCACACCGGATCGCTGGCCGTGTCGGACGCCGTCTACGACGCCGCCTTCCGCCGCGCCGGCATCCTGCGCGTGAACAATCTGGACGAGCTGTTCGACGCGGTGGGCACGCTGGCGACCGGCGTGCCGATCATCGGCGACCGGCTGGCCATCCTGACCAACGGCGGCGGCATGGGCGTGATGGCGACCGACAGCCTGATCCTGTCCGGCGGGCACCTCGCCCAGCTGGCGCCGGAAACGCTGGAGGCTCTGGACAAGGTGCTCGGCGGCGCCTGCGCCGGCGGCAACCGCAACCCGGTGCGCATCGGCAGCGACGCCTCGCCCAAGCGTTACGCCGACGCGCTGAACGCGCTGATGCAGGACCCCAACAACGACGCCGTGCTGGTGCTGAACTGCCCGTCGGCGGTCACCGACTCGCTGGCCGCCGCCCAGGCCGTGGTGGACACCATGGCCGCCAACAAGGCGCGCAAGCACCCGGTGCTGACGAGCTGGCTGGGCGATCTCAGCGCCGTGGAGGCGCGCAAGCTGTTCGCCCAGAACCGCATCCCCACCTACGACACGCCCAGCCACGCGGTGCGCGCCTTCCTGCATCTGGTGGAATACCGCCGGAACCAGAACCTGCTGATGGAAACGCCGCCGTCGGTGCCGGACGACTACCAGCCCGACGACATCGGCGTGCGCAAGATCATCTCCCGCGCCATCGCCGAGAAGCGCGAGTGGCTGACCGAGTATGAGGCCAAGCGCGTGCTGGCCGCCTACGGCGTCCCCGTGGTGGACACCCGCTGCGCCGACACGCCGGAGGAGGCCGCCCGCTGCGCCGAGATGATCGGCGGCCCGCTGGCGCTGAAGATCCTGTCGCCGGACATCACCCACAAGTCCGACGTGGGCGGCGTCGCCCTGCACCTGACCGAGCCGTCGGAGGTCCAGGCGGAGGCCGAGGCCATGCTGGCCCGCGTGCGCGAGGCCGTGCCCGACGCCCGCATCGAGGGCTTCACGGTGCAGGAAATGGCCGTGCGCCCCGACGCCTACGAGCTGATCGTCGGCATGACGGAGAACGAGCTGTTCGGCCCCGTCCTGCTGTTCGGCGAGGGCGGCATCGGAGTGGAGGTGGTGGAGGACTACGCGCTGGCCCTGCCGCCCCTGAACATGAAGCTAGCGACGGAGCTGATGGGCCGCACCCGCATCTGGCGGCAGTTGCAAGGCTACCGGTCCCGCGCCGCCGTGGATCTGGAGTCGGTCGCGCTGACGCTGAACAAGATCTCGCAGCTGATCGTCGATTTTCCGGAGATCGCGGAACTGGACATCAACCCGCTGCTGGCCGATTCGGAAGGCGTCATGGCGCTCGACGCCCGCATCAAGGTCGGCATCCCGGCCCTGCCCGGCGCCAAGCGGCTGGCCATCCGTCCCTACCCCAGGGGGCTGGAGGACCAGATCACCATCAAGGACGGCCGCAACTTCTTCGTCCGCCCGATCCTGCCGGAGGACGAGCCGCTGGTGCACCACATGGTCGCCAACCAGACACCGGAGGACTTGCGGCTGCGCTTCTTCGCGCCGCTGAAGCGCCTGTCCCACCAAGCCGCCGCCCGCCTGACCCAGATCGACTACGACCGCGAGATGGGCCTCGTCGCCGTGGGTCCGGACCCGGAGACCGGCGAGACCATCATGTACGGCGTCGTCCGCATCACCGCCGACCCCGACAACCTGCGCGCCGAATACGCGGTGATGGTGCGGTCGGACATGAAGGGCCAGGGCCTCGGCTACCAGCTCATGAACAAGATCCTGGACTACGCCCGTTCGCGCGGGATCAAGGAGGTCTACGGCGAGGTGCTGCGCGAGAACACCAGCATGCTGGGCATGTGCCGCGCGCTGGGCTTCATCCGCAAGGAGAACCTGGACGAACCCGGCGTGGTGGAAGTCCGCATCGAGCTGGGCGGCGGCCTGGGCACGGGGGCCGCGGCGGAGTAAAACCCTCGTGAACCCCGGCCGCCAACTGATGACCGTGGAGGAGTTCCTCGTCTGGGACGACGGAACCGACACCCGCTATGAACTGATCGGCGGCGAGCCGGTGGCCATGGCGCCTCCGGCAGCCACGCATGGTGCCCTGGCAATGGCCGTGGGCATTCAGATCGGAACGCGGCTGCGCCCGCCATGCCGGGTGATTTCGGAGGCGGGCATCCGCATTCCCAACCGGGAAGACACGTATTTCCAGGCCGACGTGGCGGTAACCTGCCAGCCCTTGAAGCCGGGGATGGTTCCGGTCCCGGATCCGACGATCATCGTGGAAATCCTGTCGCCCTCCACGTCCGAGCACGACCGGGGACGGAAGCTGGCGATCTACCGCGAGATCCCGTCGGTGCAGGAGATTCTGCTGCTCGACTCGACCAAGCGCCGTGCCGAGCTATGGCACCGGGAGGACGAGCAGAGCTGGGTCGTCCGCGACATCATCGGCGGCGGGACATTGCGCTTCGCGTCGGTGGACATCGAGATCCCGATGGCCGCGCTGTACGAGGGCATTCTTTAGCGACACCCCCGTAGGTTGGGTTAAGGCGCAGCCGCAACCCAACTCCGTTCGCTCCGCAAGGCGTGTTGGGTTGCGTTGATACGCAACCCAACCTACGGCTCCACAACCTTACAGCAGCGTTTCCAGCACCCGGTCCGGCGGGGCGTGGCCGTCGACGAAGGTCTTGATGTTGATGATGACCTTCTCGCCCATGTCGATGCGGCCCTCGATGGTGGCGGAGCCCATGTGCGGCAGCAGGACCACGTTGTCGAGCCGCATCAGCTTCGGGTTCACCGCCGGCTCATGCTCGAACACGTCGAGGCCGGCACCGGCGATCTCACCCTTGGACAGCATCCGGGTCAGCGCCGTCTCGTCGATCACCTCGCCGCGCGAGGTGTTCACGATGAAGCAGTGCGGGCGCAGCAGCTTCAGCCGGCGTTCCGACAGCAGGTGGTAGGTGGCCGGGGTGTGCGGGCAGTTGATGGACACCACGTCCATGCGCGCCAGCATCTGGTCCAGGCTGTCCCAGTAGGTCGCTTCCAATTCCACCTCGACGTCCGGGTGGACGCGGCGGCGGTTGTGATAGTGAATCGACATGCCGAAGGCACGCGCGCGGCGGGCCAGCGCCTGGCCGATGCGGCCCATGCCGAGAATGCCCAGCCGCTTGCCCCAGATGCGGTGGCCGAGCATCGTCGTCGGCCCCCAGCCCTTCCACTGGCCGGAACGCACGAGGCGCTCGCCCTCCGACAGGCGGCGGGCCACGGCCAGCAGCAGCGCCATGGTCATGTCCGCCGTGTCCTCGGTCAGGACGCCCGGCGTGTTGGTGACGGTGATGCCGCGTTCCCGCGCCGCCTTCAGGTCGATGTGGTCGACGCCGGTGCCGAAGGAGGCGATCAGCCGCAGGTTCGGCCCCGCCTTTTCGATCACGTCGCGGTCGATGCGGTCGGTCACGGTGGGAACCAGAACGTCGGCCCCCTGCGCCGCCTCGATCAGCTGGGCGTGGGTGAGGGGCGTGTCGTCCGAGTTCAGCCGGGCGTCGAACAGCTCCATCATCCGCGTCTCGATGACGTCGGGCAGTTTGCGGGTGACGACAACGAGCGGCTTTTTCTTGTCGGTCATCGGGCGGTGCCTCCCCCTTTGCGGGCTGAGGCTTGTCGTATCAAGCGGTTCGGGACCTGTCCAGATGGCAGTGACGATTCGGCGCTGTGACCTCCGAACGCGGACGGGCGTGTGACAAGGCGCGAGCCGGGGGCGGGACGGCCGCGCCTTGCCCTTGCCCCCGGGAAGTACCCCTATCTATAGTGCCCCTCGCCGCCGGTTGCCGGACCCCTCCCCGGAGCCGCCGCGGGTCCCTTCGACCTTATCCTGCACGGGGTTGCCGGTGCTGCCGACGACGTATGCCTTTCGCCGCGCGCTCGCCATCCTGGCGCTGTCCGCCGTCGCCGTCTGCGGCGTGTTCCCGGCCGGCGCCTCCGAGGGTCGCCGCGAGAAGGACCCGACACACGCCTCCGGCCTGCCGATTCCGCGCTTCGTCTCGCTGCGCTCCAACGAGGTGAACGCCCGCACCGGCCCCAACGTGCGTTACCCCATCGAGTGGGTCTTCACGCGCAAGGAAATGCCGGTGGAGATTACCCAGGAATTCGACACTTGGCGCCGCATCCGCGACTGGGAAGGCAGCGAGGGCTGGGTGCACCAGAGCATGCTGTCCGGCAAGCGCAGCGTCGTCATGATGGGCGACGTCCGCACCATCCGCAAGGAGCCGCGCAGCGACGCCGCCGTGGTCGCCCGCGCCCAGCCCGGCGTGATCGGCTGGCTGCGCAAGTGCCAGGGCGACTGGTGCGAGGTGGACGTCAAGGGCTATCGCGGCTGGATGCAGCGCGCGGAGTTCTGGGGCGTCTACAAGGACGAGAAGGTGGAGTAACCGCGGGGGGTTTGCCCCCACCCTTCCCACGGCTTCGCCGCGGGCCCCTTCCCTCCCCCGCTCTCGGCGGACCGAAGGTCCGCCTGCCGCGTCAGCGCAAGCTTTGCTTGCGCGAGAGCTTCGCAGGAGAGGGAGATTAGGGCGAAGCGGCGGCAGTCCCCTCCACCGCGAGAGCGGGGGAGGGTTAGGGAGGGGGCAACACGCCCCTTACGCGAAATCCTCCGCCAGCGCCGCCCGCACCGGTTCCGGCATCACGGCCATGTGGCCATAGTTCGGGTGCCCGATGCCGACGATCACCTGGGTGCCGGGGGTGCGGAAGGCGGCGATCTGGTCCGCCATGAAGTCGAAATGCATGAAATGCACGGACGAGGTCTTGCCGGCCTCGTTGGTGCGCTCCACGTCGCCCTCCGGGCGGCCGGGGACGGTGTGGCCGGCGAACTGGAGGGTCATCATGTTTTCGACCCCGCCCAGCCGGCCAAGCTCCAGGGCGCGGCGGTTGGGGTCGTCGATCTCGAACATCACCGTCGCGACCAGCTCGCTGCCCTTGGGGATCAGCGGGTTGTAGGCGCGCAGCTCGTCGGTGATCTGCTCCTCCCCACCCTTTTCGATGAACAGCATCTCGTGGATCTGCTGCCACATCGTCTCGTAATTCTCGAAGGAGAAAGTGGCGTAGGGGCCGACGGAGACGCGGCGGTTCTTCTTTACCTCCACCAGAGCCTTGCGGCGGGCGGCGCGCTCCCGGCCGTACTGGTCGAGCGGGATGATGTCGGCGCGGGTGATCTCGGTCTTTTGGCGCGCGGTCATGGGATGGTCTCCTGAGCCCTAGACGGTGATGCCGTAGGCGCGGGCGAAGAGTTCGATGGGGTGCAGGTTTTCCGGGATGGGCGTGTTGGCCCCGGCCAGCCGTTCGATGCCCTGCATGATGTGCGGGCCGGCGATGGGGCATTCCGATGCAACGAAGGCCTTGCCGGCCCGGATCGCCTGGTTCGCCACCGGCTTGCCGACCTTCAGCGCGACCGGGAAGTTTTCCGTCAGCACGCCCCAGGAGCCGCCGTGGCCGGAGCAGCGCTCGATCACCTTCAGGTCGGCCTGCGGGATCAGGCGCAGCATTTCCGTCGCCTTCTGCCCCATGTTCTGGGCGCGGGCGTGGCAGGCGATGTGCAGCGCGACACCGCCGGGCAGCGGCTGGAGCCCCTCCGCCAGCCCCTCCCGGCGGGCGATGTCCACGATGTACTCGCTGACGTCGTAGGTGGCCTGGGACAGCGCCTCGACCGCCCGGCGGTGCGGGGCGTCCCGAGGCACGATCAGCGGCCATTCGAGCTTCAGCATCAAAGCGCAGCTCGGCACCAGGGCCACGACGTCGTAGCCCTTCTCGATCCAGGGCAGCAGAGCGGTGGCGACCGTGGCGGCGTTGCGGTCCACCTTTTCCAGGTCGCCCTGCTCCAGTTGCGGCATGCCGCAGCAGGAGGGATAGACGACCTCCGTCTCCACCCCGTTCTTCGCGAGCACGGCGCGGGCGGCCATGCCGATGGCCGGGTTGTTGTAGTTGGCGAAGCAGGTGGCGTAGAGCACCGCCTTGCGCTTGCCGTAGGCCGGGGCAGCGGTGTTGACCGGCACCGCTTCCGCCTTCGCGCGCATGGCGAAAGTCTTGCCGTGGAATTTCGGCAGGTGCGCCTCGCGGTGGACGTGGGCGGCCTTCTCCAGGATCGGGCGGGTCAGCGTGTTCTTCTCGTCCGACGCCCAGTTGGCGAGCGGAGCGACGACGCCGGCCAGCCGCCCATTCCGGTCGGTTTCGGTGAGCTGGCGCAACGCGAAGGGAATGCCCGTCTTCTTCGCCTCCGCCGCCCGGTAGCGCACCATCAGGTGGGGGAAGTCCAGCGCCCAGTCGTGCGGCGGCACGTAGGGGCACTTCGTCATGAAGCACATGTCGCAGAGCGTGCAGGCGTCCACGACGGTCTTGAAGTCCGCGGACGCGACGCCGTGCAGTTCCGCGTCGCCGGCGTTGTCCACGAGGTCGAACAGGCGGGGGAAGCTGTCGCACAGATTGAAGCAGCGGCGGCAGCCGTGGCAGATCTCGAAGACGCGGCGCATTTCCGCGTCAAGCTTGGCCTCGTCGTAGAAGTCCGGGTCCTTCCAGTCGAGCGGATGCCGGACCGGCGCCTCCAGGCTGCCTTCGCGCATGGGCGTGGCTCCCTCCCCAGGGAATTTTTTATCCAGGCTGGTTATCAGGGCTGGGCGCGGGGATCCGGTCGGGGATCCCCGCGGGCCGGCGTTACATCTGGTCCAGCGCCTTCTGGAAGCGGCCGGCGTGGCTCTTTTCGGCCTTGGCCAGCGTTTCGAACCAGTCCGCGATTTCGTCGAAGCCCTCGTCGCGGGCGGTGCGGGCCATGCCCGGATACATGTCGGTGTATTCGTGGGTCTCGCCCGCGATGGCCGCCTTCAGGTTGTTCGCGGTCTCGCCGATGGGCAGGCCGGTGGCCGGGTCGCCGACCTCTTCCAGGAATTCCAGATGGCCGTGGGCGTGCCCGGTCTCGCCTTCCGCGGTGGAGCGGAAGACCGCGGCCACGTCGTTGTACCCTTCCACGTCGGCTTTCTGCGCGAAATAGAGATAGCGGCGGTTGGCCTGGCTTTCGCCGGCGAAGGCGGCTTTCAGGTTCTCTTCGGTCTTGGTGCCCTTCAGCGACATGGCGGATCCCTCCAGACGGTTTTGTCTGGCCCGGTCGCACGGGCACATGGCCTCAAGCGGCCGAGCGCAGCTTAGGCTTATCGCACCGTTGGGGGCGAAGGTCAATGATTTAGAATTGTTCTAAATTAGCCCTTCAGGCGCAGGCCGCCCCGTCCTGGCTACCCTTGCCGGCATCGTCTTCGGCAAGGCGGACGATCACGTCCACCCGCGCAATGCGCGTTCCCTGGGGCGGCAGCGGCAGGTTCTGCACCACCACATGGTCGCCGGGGATGTCTTCCAGCCGGCCGGTGCCTTCCAGGAAGAAGTGGTGGTGGTCGCTGATGTTGGTGTCGAAGTAGGACTTGCCCGCCTCCACCACCACCTCGCGCAGCAGGCCGGCGGCGGTGAACTGGTTCAGCGTGTTGTAGACCGTGGCGAGCGAGACGCGCAGGTCCGCCCCCATCGCCTCCGTGTGGAGCTGTTCGGCCGTCACATGGCGGTGCTCGCCTTCGAACAGCAGCCGGGCGAGGCCCAGGCGCTGGCGGGTCGGGCGGAAGCCGGCGCACTGCAGGCGGTCGAGGGCACGCTTGTAAGGACGGGTACCGGTCATGATGGTCTGTTCGCCGTGGTCGGGAGCGACGTCGGCGGCGACGCCCAGGGACGTCCGTCCGCCGAAAGCAAAACGGACCGCGACGATGCGTCGCAGCCCGTTTACTTTAGAACGACTTCAGCTTTTAGGGCAAGCGTTGCCGTGCATCACGGCAACCGCCGTCAATAGCCGCTGGCGATGCGCTCGACCAGCTGCTTCACGGTCGGGATGAACCCGTCCTTGTAGTAGGGGTCGGACGCAAAGCGGAAGGCGTTGTGCCCGGCGAACATCAGCTGGTTCTCGCAGTCGTCGGTGTGGCTGACGGCCTGGAGCGTCTTCTGGATGCAGTAGGAGCGCGGGTCGGCGCGCTTGCCGGTGGTGCCTTCCTCGTTCTGCGCCCAGTTGGAGAAGTTGCAGGCCGACAGGCAGCCCATGCAGTCCACCTGGTCGCGGTGGATGACCTCCGCCTGCTCCGGCGTGACGAAGACGACCGTGCTGTCCGGCGTCTTCAGGCCCATGCTGTAGCCGGCGGCGAGCCAGCCTTCCGCGCGCGCCTTGTCCGACTCGGTCACGTAGACCGGGCGGCCGCGGGGTCCAAGCGGCAGTTCCGCCGAATGCTCGCCCACCGGCTTCGGCAGGTAGGCCACCTGGCGCTGCGAGCGCTCCGTCAGGTCCATCAGGAACGGGTTCTTGACGGCGGAGGAGTAGAAGCCCGTCGGCGAGAAGCGGTTCAGGTAGACGTCGCCTTCCTTCAGCGTCAGCAGGCGGCGCTTCCAGGCCATGGAGATCGGGCTTTCCTGGGTCAGCAGCGGGCGCGTGCCGAACTGGAAGGCGACCGGCCCCAGGTCGGGGTTGTCGATCCAGTCCGCCCACTCCGACAGCCACCAGACGCCGCCCGCCATGACGATGGGCGTGTCGTTCAGGCCGAAGCTGTTCATCATCTGGCGCAGCGCCAGGACGCGGGGGAACGGATCCTCCGGGTTCTGCGGGTCTTCGGAGTTGGACAGGCCGTTGTGGCCGCCGGCCAGCCACGGATCCTCGTAGACCACGCCGCCCAGGTTCTCCCGGAACTTGTGGTAGGCGCGCAGCCACAGCGCGCGGAAGGCGCGGGCCGACGACACGATGGGGTAGTAGTGGACGCCGTAGCGCACGGCGATCTCGGCCACCTTGTAGGGCATGCCGGCGCCGCAGGTGACGCCGTGGATCATGCCCTGGGCGCCTTCCAGCACGCCGTGCAGGATGTGCTCGGCCCCGCCCATCTCCCACAGGACGTTCATGTGGATGCGGCCCTGGCCGTTCGACGTCTCGTGCGCGATGCGCGCCTGGGCGATGCCGCCCTCGATGCCGAACTTGATCAGTTCGTCGTGACGCTCGCGCCGGGTCTTGCCGTGGTAGACCTGCGGCAGCAGGTTCCCGTTCTCGTCATAGCTGTCGGCGTTCACGCCGGAGAAGGTGCCGATACCCCCGGCCGCCGCCCAGGCGCCAGAGCTTTCCCCGTTGGAGACGGCAATCCCCTTGCCACCCTCGACGAGCGGCAGAACCTCCCGGCCAGACATCAGCAACGGCTTAAGCGCCTTCAACGAAACCTCCAAGACCGAACGAGCGCCCGCGCGCGAGCACCCAGAGAGCACGACCCGAAAGACGACGAAAAACCCCGCCGGGAGATCGACCCCCGCCGGCTTTGCCGCCACGAGCGATCTATATATGAGGAAATTTCCGTGCGGACGAGCGGATTCGCCGGGTCAGAAAAAAATCTGTCACAGCGGGGGTACCGCAGCCCCTCACACACCCGGCAAGGCTGCGGCAAGTCGTCCCGGCGCGTCGGTGAAGACGGCGGCCACACCCCAGCCGAACAGCGTCCGGGCGCGGTCCGGGTCGTTGACCGTGTAGGCCAGAACGGGCCGGCCGGTTGCGCGGTAGGCGGCGACCGTCTCCGCCGTCTGACGGTCCTGGTGCACGTTGAGGGTGGCGGCCCCGACGCGGTCGGCGATGGCGGCCCAGTCGGCGGGCGGGTCCCACAGCAAGTAGCCGCGCGGGATGTCCGGGGCGAGGTCGCGCGCCACCTCCAGGCAGGGCACCTCGAAGCTGGAGACCAGAAGCGGCCGGTCCGCCGGCCACAGGCGCTTCAGCGTGCCCAGCGCGATCTCCGCCGTCGGGACGTCCTGGCCCGGATAGGGTTTGATCTCCAGGTTCAGGCCGAGGCCGAGATCGATGACGAGTGCCAGCGCCTCCTCCAGCGTCGGCACCGTTTCGCCTGCGAAACGAGGATCGAACCACGAGCCGGCGTCGAGGCGCTTCAGCTCCGCCAGCGTCAGGTCCGGCACGGGGCCGGTGCCGCTGGTGGTGCGTTCCAGCGTGTCGTCGTGGATCAGGACGGGCTGGCGGTCGCGGGTCAGCATCACGTCCACCTCCACCCAGCGGGCGCCCTGGCGGGCGGCCTCGCGCAGGCTGGCGAGCGTGTTCTCCGGCGCGCTTTCCTTGGCGCCGCGATGGCCGATGAGGCGGGGAAGAGTCGACAGCATGGGGCCTGCGGGAGTAAGAGCGGTCCCCTTTATAGGATCAAAAGCGCCCCAGCGGGATAGAGTTGCGGGATAGAGTTGCGGGAAAGAGTGATGAAGGCTGCGCACAGCGTCTCCGATCTGGTGGCCGCCGGGCTGCTGACGCCCGAGGCGGGCGAGGCGGTGGCCGCCGTGGCCGACCGCTACGCCGTGGCGCTGACACCGTACCTGCTGGAACGGATCGGACGTACGTCCGGGAGTGATGGACTGTACGCGCAGTACGTCCCCTCCCCCGAGGAGGCGTACACCGCGCCGGAGGAGCGCGCCGACCCCATCGGCGACGTGGTCCGCAGCCCCGTGAAGGGCATCGTCCACCGCTATCCCGACCGGGTTCTGCTGAAGCCGCTGCACGCCTGCGCGGTCTATTGCCGCTTCTGCTTCCGCCGCGAGATGGTCGGCCCCGGCGGCGAGGCCCTGTCGCCGGAGGAGCTGGACGCCGCCCTGGCGTACGTGCGCGAGCATCCGGAGGTTTGGGAGGTCGTCATCACCGGCGGCGATCCCTTCCTGCTGTCCCCGCGCCGCCTGACCCACATCGTGCAGGCCCTGTCGGCCATCCCGCACGTCGGGGTGGTCCGCCTGCACACCCGCGTGCCCGTCGCCGACCCGGCGCGCGTGACGGCGGAGCTGGTGGAGGCGCTGAAGGCCCCCGACGTGGCGACCTGGGTCGCCGTCCATGTCAACCACGCCGACGAGCTGACGGCGGAGGCGCGGGGCGCTCTGGCGCGGATGGCCGATGCGGGCATCCCGCTGCTGGGCCAGACGGTGCTGCTGAAGGGCGTGAACGACGACGCGGCGGCGCTGGAGGCGCTGTTCCGCGGATTGGTTCGCAACCGGATCAAACCCTATTACCTGCACCACCCCGACCTCGCCGCCGGCACCAGCCACTTCCGCCCGACGCTGGCCGAAGGGCGGGCTCTGGTGAAGGGGCTGCGCGGGCGCGTGTCAGGGCTCTGCCAGCCGACCTACGTGCTGGACATCCCCGGCGGGCACGGCAAAGCCCCGGCGGCGGCCGAATGGATCGTCGAGGACGACGACGCGGGGTATGTGGTCGAGGATTTCACCGGGACGCGGCACCAGTACCGGGGATAGTGCCCAACGTTGGGTCGCGCTTCGCTTGACCCAACCTACGGCAGCCTGCCTTGACCCGTAGGTTGGGTTGAGCGCAGCGAAACCCAACGCCCGGCGCACGCCATGCCCGCAACTCAGCCCAGATAGGCCGGCGTCATGAACAGCGGGTCCGGGTTCAGCAGCACCCCGTGCACGGCGACCACCGACGCGAAGCCCGTCCACAGCACCAGCGGTGTCCAGCTCGCCGCGATGGCCTTGTCGTCCGGCCAGACGAAGGCCACGCAGAAACCGGCGATGATGAAGTAGGACAGCGTCCAGGCCGCCGCCAGGATCGGGCTGCCCATCGTGAAATAGGCGAATCCGAAGCTGAAATAGAGCAGCCACAGGGCGCCTTGCAGCCCGATCAGCGCCGCCCGGTGGCGGATGAGCCAGGGCGCGTTCAGCAGCCGCACGTCGCCCCACAGCTGGATCAGGCTGATGGTGAACCACACGACCGGAAAGGCCCAGCCCGGCGGCTGGAGCGGCGAGGGCTGGTAGCCGGGGAACGGCTCCGTCCCGCGCTCGAAGAAGCCGTAGAGGTTGGCGAGCAGCCAGAAGAGCAGCGCGTGCCACCAGCGCACGCGGAACGGCAGCCGGCCGGTGTCGGTGGGAGCGAAGGGTTGCCCGGAATGCCACGTCATGGACAGGGAGATGGAACGGCCCCGCTTTGGATCAAGCAAGGAACATGCAGGCCCCTCTCCCGGTTTTCCTGACACACGGAGTTCCGGAGGATCGGGCGATGCGGTGGGAAGGTGGCCGGGAAAGCGAGAATGTCGAGGACCGGCGCGGCGAATCGGGCGGCGGCTTCACCACGGGCGGGATCGGCATCCCCATCGGGCGCGGCGGGCTTGGGATCGGCGGCCTTGCGGTCCTGGTGGTCGTGTCGCTGCTGCTGGGCATCAACCCCATGGACCTTCTGCAAGGCACCGTCCCGCAGGAGCAGACGCGCAACGAACAGTCCCAGGCCGAGCAATCCCAGGCTCCGCGCAGCAGCGCCGACGACGAGCTGAAGCGCTTCGTCTCCGTCGTGCTGGCCGACACGGAGGACACATGGCGCGCCCAGTTCCAGCAGATGGGCCGGAACTACCAAGAGCCGCATCTGGTGCTGTTCTCCAGCGTGATCGATTCCGCCTGCGGCACCGCGCAGTCGGCCATGGGGCCGTTCTATTGCCCGATGGACCAGAAGGTGTACATTGACCTCAGCTTCTACCGCGACCTGCGCGACCGCTTCCGCGCGCCGGGCGACTTCGCCCAGGCCTACGTCATCGCGCACGAGGTCGGGCATCATGTGCAGAAGCTGCTGGGCATCTCCGAACGGGTGCAGCAGGCGGAACAGCGCGCCGGCTCCCGCGCCGAGGCGAACGCCCTGTCGGTGAGGCTGGAGTTGCAGGCCGACTGCCTCGCCGGCCTGTGGGCCAACCAAGCCAACCGCCAGCGCCAGATCATCGAGCCCGGCGACGTGGAGGAAGCCCTGACCGCCGCCAGCGCCATCGGCGACGACCGCCTGCAAAAGCAATCGCGCGGCACCGTCACGCCAGACAGCTTCACACATGGCAGCTCCGCGCAGAGGGTCCGCTGGTTCCGCACGGGGCTGGAGTCCGGCCAGCTTCGGGCTTGCGACACCTTCTCCGCGAATCCGCTATAGGCTCTTGAGGGCCGCCGCCAGCTCGCGCGCGGCCCAGCGCAGCGCGCCGGGCTCGTGGCCGGTGAAGCCGAGCATCAGCCCCTGCACCGGCGGTGCCGCCATGAACATCGGGCTGACCGGCTTGGTCACCAGACCGCGCCGCGCCGCGGCCTCCGACACCGCCACATCCGACAGGCCGGGATTCAGGCGAGCGAGCAGCTTCATGCCCTGGTCGGGCGCCGCAACTTCCAACCAGTCGGGAAGCTGTTCGCGCAACGCCGCGACCAGCGCGTCGCGCGCCGCCAGATAGCGCTGGCGCATGCGGCGCAGGTGCGGGGCGAAGTGGCCCTCCTCCAGGAAATCGGTCACCACCCCGGCCTGGAGCGCCGCCGGGTGCCAATCGGTCAGCAGGCGGGTGGTCCGCACCGGCTCCAGCAGTTCCGGCGGCACCACGGCGTAACCGAGCCGCAGGCCGGGGAACAGCACCTTGCTGAAGGTGCCGATGTAGATGACCCGCCCGCCGTCGTCGATCCCCTGCAAGGACGCGAGCGGCCGGCCGGCGTAGCGGAACTCGCTGTCGTAGTCGTCCTCCAGCACCCAGGCGCCGGCCCGCCGCGCCCAGGCCAGCAGCTCCAGCCGCCGCGCCATGGAGAGCACCACGCCCATCGGGTATTGCGAGGACGGGGTGACGTAGGCCAGCCGAGCCTCCGGGCAGGCGGCGATCCCGGCGGCCACGTCCATGCCCTGCCCGTCGACCGGCACCGGCACGATGCGCGCCCGCGCCGCGGTCGCGGCGGCGCGGACGGCCGGGTAGCCGGGATCCTCCAGCCAGACGGGGTCGCCCGGCTCCAGCAGAACGCGCAGCATCAGGTCGATGGCCTGCTGGGCGCCCGCCGTGACGACCACCTGTTCCGGCTCGCACCGCACGGCCCGCGCGGTGCGGAGGTAGCGGGCGATGGCCTGCCGCAGCCCCAGGGGGCCGCCCGGATCGGCGTAGCCGAACATCGCCGGGTCGAGGCTTTGCAGGCGCCGCAGCGTCAGGGTGCGCCAGACCTGCATGGTGCGCTCATCCAGCGCGCTGCGGCCGGTGATGAAGGGTGCCGTGCCGTAGTGGCCCAGATGCGCCAGCGCGGGCGTCGCGGGACCGGACACGCGGCGGGAGACCGGCGGAGGGGGCGCCGGAGGCCCGGCGGCCGGCTTCGGCGGGCTTTCCAGCGGTTCCGGCAGATCGCGGGACACGAAGCTGCCGGCCCCGACCCGCCCTTCGATGAAGCCTTCAGCCAGCAGCTGTTCGTAGGCCGCGACGACCGAGTTCCGCGCGACGCCGAGCCGCAACGCCAGCGCCCGCGTCGGCGGCAGCCGCCCGCCGGGCGGAATGGCGCCGGCCAGGATGGCGCGGCGCAGCTCCAGATAGACCTGCCGCAGCACCGGCACGGGGTTGTCCCGGTCGATGGAGACCAGCATCAAGTCGGACAGGTCGGCGGGCATCGGCGTGGTCCTGGGATTGGTCCAGTTGGTTTGGTGTGAATTGGCCCTCGCGCCGGTCCAATTCCTAGGATCAAATGGCCGCGCTGTCCACCCGCGCCTGGAGATCATACCAATGTCCGACGTCGCTTCCGCGCCCGGCACCTACCCCGTCACCGACCGCAACCGCGTGAAGCGCCTGCACCAGCGCGGGCATTACGACCGCGCCACCGTGCACGCGGTGCTCGACGCTGCGATGGTCGCGCACATCGCCTACGCCATCGACGGCCAGCCCTATTGCACCCCGACGGCCTTCTGGCGGGAGGGCGATCACCTGTACTGGCACGGCTCCTCGGCCAGCCGGATGCTGCGCGCGCAGAAGGAGGGCCTGCCGGTCTGCCTGACCGTGTCGCATCTGGACAGCCTGATTCTGGCCCGCAGCGGCTTCAACCACTCGGTCGACTACCGCTCCGCCATGTGCTTCGGCACCGCCCACATCGTCGAGGACCCGGCGGAGAAGGCCCGCGCGCTGGACGCCATGATCGACCGCTTCTACCCCGGCCGGAACGCCGAGCTGCGCCCCACCACGGAGCAGGAGCTGAAAGCGACCATGGTCGTCGCCATGGAGATCGAGGAGGCCACCGCCAAGATCCGCGACAAGGGTATTGGCGACGACGAGGAGGACTATGCCCTGCCCGTCTACGCCGTCCGCATCCCCGTCACCCAGGTGATCGGCATGCCCGAGCCCTGCCCCCGCATGCCGGCGGGCGTCCCCGTTCCGGAGGGCCTGTCCGGCTTCACGCCGGGCCGCCGCCTGGACGAGATCATGCTGGAAAGCCACCGGACGACCTTCGGGGAGGGGTGAGCTGGGTGGGAGACTCCATTCTTCAGGAAGGCGCCCCTGAAGGGCGCCTTGGCCTCTGAATTGGACACAAGAACAAGTTACTTTTCATACTTGCGGAACAATCACCACACCTCAACGCGATCCGATCAGCATTTTTAAGTTCTCACTGAACGATGTAATAGAAGAGAGATCGTTAAGGCTGAATCCCTCTGGACTACTCCCGTGTCGGATAGTTTCTTTGCGTTCTTTTATTATTTTCATAGCATCTTCTTGGATTGGCTGAAACATATCAGACATGTATCTTTCGTAAATAAAAAATATCATGTTCACTTTCCTGAAAAGCCGCTCGACGCTCTTACAATCTTCCTTTGGCAGAAATTTCTGGACGAACTCAGAAAGCTTTTGAACCCGGACCTTTGCTGGGGGATGAGTGAGGGATGAAAATGGATCTAGTCCCGTCAATTTGGCGCTAATATTTTCATGCAGCTCCATCGCTTTTAGAAACACATAGGCGCCCATAGCGCTAAGTGCAGCGTCGAAGCCCTTTTCTGATTGAACGGCCATCATCAATTGAAAACCTACTACATCGGCCTCAATCTCTTGGCTCCAATTAAAAATTATCTCGTCAATTTCAATCTCGTCCCCTATTTTGCTCTTCACATGCGCCGCATTGTTCGTATGCTTGCAAATAATGTGCCCATACTCATGACCTATAGCAAAAATTTCCATCGCGTTTAAGAGAAGCGCATGCAAAGGAACATGCTCGGGCTCTAATCCCCACGGTTCTGCAAACGACGCACGCCCAGCTATAATGGAAGCGCCTAACACGTCGAACAGCCTGTTGATAGGGTTCTTTTTCTTCTTAAGCCGACGCTTAATTTCGTCCCGATCAAAGGAAAATGCCTGCATACCATTACGAGAAGGCTTCAAAGGAAGGGTTTCAGCGAATACCTTCGAAATTAAATTGCAGAAGGTTACCAATTGCCCATCAACTAAGATCACGCCATACGCGCTGTCAGGAACTTTCGCGCATATAGCGTTTATTTCATTTGATTGGATAGTTGAGAACAAAAACTTGCCGGATAGATCGACCTTTTTTTCGTTGCAAATATCCTCAATTTGCTTTTGCAAGTGCAAAATTATATTCATAAGCATTGGGTCATCTTCCGGCGTCACACCATTATCGGGAACACCGTCCACCAATACTTTATTTATGAGGTTTTTACCTGCATCCCCATGCATTTTCTGCATGATTTTTCCAAATTCATTGCTTTCCGCCTCTTTCAGGAGATCGATGTAAGTTTCGGGATTTACCGCGCGCTTTTGACGACCGCCACGAGCCATATGTTGAAGGAATTCAATATAGTTCACCGCAGCGGCGCGCTCTTCGGATTCAACGACACTTGACTGGTGTATATCGTTCATCTCTAAAGCCTTCATACTATTGATAGATCAAGCATCAAGGGAATAGAAATCCCTCGATGCTTGATCTATGCCGGTTACTGCGCGGCCGGGGCGTCTTTCTTGGTCAAGTCTTCGCCGGTGGCCTGGTCGACCTGCTTCATGGACAGCTTGACCTTGCCGCGGTCGTCGAAGCCGATGACCTTGACCTTCACCGAATCGCCCTGCGACACGACGTCCGACACCTTGCCGACGCGCTGCGGCGACAGTTCGGAGATGTGGACGAGGCCGTCGCGGGAGCCCAGGAAGTTCACGAAGGCGCCGAAATCGACGACCTTCACGACCTTGCCGGTGTAGACGACGTTCAGTTCCGGCTCGGCGACGATGCCCTTGATCCAGTCGATGGCGGCCTGGGCGGCCTTGGTGTCGACCGCAGCGACCTTCACCGTGCCGTCGTCCTCGATGTCGATCTTGGCGCCGGTCTGCTCCACGATCTCGCGGATCACCTTGCCGCCGGAGCCGATCACGTCGCGGATCTTCTCCTTCGGGATGTTGATCACGGTGATGCGCGGGGCGTTCTGGTTCACCGCCTCGCGGGCGCCGGTCAGGGCCTTGGCCATCTCGCCCAGGATGTGCAGACGGCCGTCCTTGGCCTGGCCCAGGGCGATCTTCATGATCTCCTCGGTGATCGAGGTGATCTTGATGTCCATCTGGAGCGCGGTGACGCCCGCTTCCGTGCCGGCCACCTTGAAGTCCATGTCGCCCAGGTGATCTTCGTCACCCAGGATGTCAGACAGGACGGCGAAGCCGTCGTCTTCCTTGATCAGGCCCATGGCGATGCCGGCCACCGGGCGCGCCAGCGGGGCGCCGGCGTCCATCAGCGACAGGGACGTGCCGCAGACCGTCGCCATCGACGACGAACCGTTGGATTCCGTCACCTCCGACACAACGCGGAGCGTGTAGGGGAACTCTTCCTTCGACGGCAGCAGCGGGTGGATGGCGCGCCACGCCAGCTTCCCGTGGCCGATCTCGCGGCGGCCCGGCGAGCCCATGCGGCCGGCCTCGCCCACCGAGTACGGGGGGAAGTTGTAGTGGAGCATGAAGTGCTCCCGGTACTCGCCTTCCAGCGCGTCGATGATCTGCTCGTCCTGGCTGGTGCCCAGCGTGGTCACGACCAGCGCCTGCGTCTCGCCGCGGGTGAACAGGGCCGAGCCGTGGGCGCGCGGCAGCACGCCGACTTCCGACACGATCGGGCGCACGGTCTTGGTGTCGCGGCCGTCGATGCGGCGGCCGGTCTTCAGGACGGCGCCGCGCAGGATGTCGGCCTCCAGCTCCTTGAACTCGGTCGCGATGGCCTGCGACTCGAAGGACTCGGCGAGGGTCTCCAGGGCCTTGGCCTTGGCGGCGCCGATCTTCTCGTAGCGGGCCTGCTTGACGGTCTCGGTGTAGGCGGCCTCCACGTCGGCGCCGACCGTGTCACGCAGCTTCGCCTTCAGGGCGGGGCGGTCGTAGGCCGGCTCCGGCAGGTCCCACGGCTCCTTCGCGCACTGCTCGGCGAGGTCGATGATGGCTTGGATGACCGGCTGGAAATTCTTGTGGCCGAACATGACGGCGCCGAGCATGACCTCCTCGGACAGCTCCTTGGCTTCCGATTCGACCATCAGCACGCCTTCCTGGGTGCCGGCGACCACGAGGTCGAGAGCCGAGCCATCCACGCGGTCCATGGTCGGGTTCAGCACATACTGGCCGTCGACGTAGCCGACGCGCGCCGCACCGATGGGGCCGAGGAAGGGAATGCCGGAAATGGTGAGGGCGGCCGAGGTGCCGACCATGGCGACGATGTCCGGATCGTTCTCCAGGTCATGGCTCAGCACGGTGCAGATGACCTGCGTCTCGTTGCGGAAGCCATCGGCGAACAGCGGACGGATGGGGCGGTCGATCAGGCGGCTGACCAGCGTTTCCTTTTCCGTCGGGCGGCCTTCGCGCTTGAAGAAGCCGCCGGGGATCTTGCCGGCCGCGAAGGACTTTTCCTGGTAGTTGACCGTCAGCGGGAAGAAATCGACACCCGGCTTCGGCGACTTGGCGCCGACGACCGTGCACAGGACCGTGGTCTCACCATAGGTGACCAACACCGCGCCATCGGCCTGACGGGCGATCTTGCCCGTCTCGAACGTCAGCTTGCGCCCACCCCATTCGATTTCTTTGCGGAAAACGTTGAACATTGCTTCTTCCTTCCATCCGACACCTAGGCCCGCCGGATTGCTGGCCTAAGCCGGGGCCACCAGTCGTAAGACCCCGCATGTGTATCGCCCACATGGCTTGTGACGCCAACAGGCGGAAACGCCAAACGGCCGGTCCCGGAAGGTCCGGGCCGGCCGTCTGACTAAAACATACCCTCGCTAACAGCCGACCGCTCCGAACAGCGCGACGGATCCCATGGCACCGGCGGGCGGTGCGGAGGGCCGAGGGCTGATCGAAGCGGGTTGTCGGTCACCAGGACGGGCGCCTCAGATAATTAGCGGCGCAGGCCCAGACGCTCGATGAGCGTGGCGTAACGGCTGTTGTCCTTCTTCTTGAGATAATCGAGAAGACGGCGGCGCTGACCGACCATCACCAGCAGACCACGGCGGGAGTGGAAGTCCTTCTTGTGGCCCTGCAGGTGCTCGGTCAGGTTCCGGATGCGCTCGGACAGGATCGCGACCTGGACCTCGGGCGAACCGGTGTCGTTGGTGCCGCGGGAATATTCCTTGATCAGTTCCTGCTTGCGATCGGGAGTGATCGACATCGGAGTCTCCTAAAGAATCAGAGGTTGAGGACGCGCACCGGACGGACCTCCGCCCCCTCGACCCGCGCCAGCGCCACCGGCTTGCCGCCGAAAAGCGCAATGACGGTGCCATCCCCACCAACTTGGCCTTGAATCGCCGAAAGGCGTTCGCGGTCTTGCCGGGTGAGGAGTGCCACCGTCTGGCCGTGTCTCAGTCGGTGCGCTTCCGCGTCCGTCAGGGCCAGCGCCGGGATGTCGTCCAGCGCGGTCTCAATCGGCAGCAGAAGTCTTTCGACGGCCGCACCTTGCTCCATCGCGGCCAGATCGTCCAGGGAAATCGCCCGTTCCAGGGTGAAAGACCCCACGCGCAGGCGCCGCAGATCGACGATGTGCCCCACCGTGCCCAGCCGTTCGGCGAGGTCGCGGGCGATGGAGCGCACGTAGGTGCCCTTGCCGCAATCGACCTCAAGCACCGCGTGGTCGGCGTCCGGCGTCTCGATCAACTCCAGCCGGTCGATACGGACGGTGCGGGCGGCGAGGTCCACCGCGTCGCCCTCGCGGGCGATGTCGTAGGCGCGCTCGCCGTTCACCTTGATGGCGCAGAACTGCGGCGGGATCTGGTCGATGAAGCCGAGGAAGCCCGGCAGCGCGGCGCGGATGGCGTCGGCATCCGGGCGGGCGTCGGACGTCTCGATCGCCTCGCCCTCGCGGTCGTCGGTGGTCGTGCGCGCCCCCCACTTCACGGTGAAGCGGTAGGTCTTCTCGCCGTCCATGGCGTATGAGACGGTCTTGGTCGCCTCGCCCAGCGCGATGGGCAGGATGCCCGTGGCGATGGGGTCCAGCGTGCCGCCGTGCCCGGCCTTCTCGGCGTTCAGCAGGCGGCGGACCTTGGACAGGGCCTGGGTGGAGGTCAGCCCCCCCGGCTTGTCCAGGACAATCCAGCCGTGGATCGGTTCACCCTTGCGCTTACGAGCCACCCTTGCCCCCGCGCGGCTCGTCGTCCTCGCCCTCATCCTCATCGTCGAGGTCATCATCCTCATCGTCGAGGTCGTCTTCGTCGGTTTCGAGGCGATCTTCCTCCTCGTCCCAGGAGTCGTCCTCATCCTCGTCGTCGTCGCCGTTCACACGGTCGGCCAGCGTCGGGTAGCCGAGGTCGCGGGCCACAGCGGGACTGTGCAGGATGGCGTCGATGCGGCCGGCGTATTCGAAGGAGGTGTCGCCTTCGAAGCTCAGCGTCGGGGCATAGCGCAGGTTGATGGCGCGGGCGATCTGGCCGCGCAGGAACGGGGCCGCGCGGCGCAGCGCCGCCAGCGTCTCATCCATGGCGCCGCCGCCCAGCGGAGTGACGAATGCGGTGGCGTTGCGCAGGTCCGGGCTGATCCGGACCTCCGTCACCGTGACGTTCAGTTCCGCCAGTTCGGGGTCGTGGAAATCGCCGCGTTGCAGCACTTCGGCCAGGGCGTGGCGGATTTCCTCGCCGACGCGAAGCTGCCGTTGGGACGGGGGCTTGCCGGCGGCGTCGTGGTTCTTTTTTCGCATGGTGTCGGTCCCGAAAGCGGTGCGAGAGGGACATGTCCCCCCGCGCAAACAAGACAAGGGCGCTCTCGCGCCCTTGTTTGGTCGATAGGTCGGAGGGTGGCGGCGGGCTTACAGCTCGCGCGCCACTTCCTCGATCTCGAAGGCCTCGATGATGTCGCCGGCCAGGATGTTGTCGTAGTTCTCAAAGGCCATGCCGCACTCGTAACCCTCGCGCACTTCCTTGACCTCGTCCTTGAAGCGCTTGAGCGTCTTGAGCGTGCCCTCGTGGATGACGACGTTGTCGCGCAGCAGGCGGCAACCCGCACCACGCTTGACCGTACCCTGCGTGACCATACAGCCGGCGACCTTGCCGACCTTGGTGATGTTGAACACCTCGCGGATTTCGGCGTAGCCGATGAAGCGTTCGCGCAGCGTCGGCGACAGCATGCCGGTGAGGGCCGCCTTCACGTCGTCGATCACGTTGTAGATGATCGAGTAGTAGCGGATCTCCACGCTGTCGCGCTTGGCCATGTCGCGGGCCTGCGGGTTGGCGCGGACGTTGAAGCCGATGACCATCGCGTTGGAGGCGTTGGCCAGCGTGATGTCCGACTCGTTGATCGCGCCCACCGACGCGTGCAGCACGCGGACCTTGACCTCGGTGTTCTCGGCCGTGAGCTTTTCGAGCGCGTTGGAGATCGCCTCGATCGAGCCCTGCACGTCGCCCTTGATGACGACCGGCAGTTCCTTGGCCTCGCCGGCCTGGATGCGGCTGAACATGTCCTGCAGCGAACCGCGGGCCGACGCCGCCACCGCCGCCTCGCGCTTCTTGCGCTGACGGAACTCGGCGATCTCGCGGGCGCGGGCTTCCGACTCGACGACGGTGAAATCATCGCCGGCCATCGGCGTGCCGTTGAGGCCAAGCACCTCGACCGGGCTGGCCGGGGCGGCCTGCTCGACGCTCTGGCCACGGTCGTTGACCAGGGCGCGGACGCGACCCCACTCCGAACCGGTGACGAACACGTCGCCGACCTTCAGCGTGCCGCGCTGGACAAGCACGGTGGCGACCGAACCGCGGCCGCGCTCCAGCTTGGCCTCGACCACGACGCCCTCGCCGGTGCGCGCCGGGTTGGCCTTCAGCTCCAGGATTTCGGCCTGCAGGAGGATGGCCTCCTCCAGCTTGTCCAGGTTGCGCTTGGCCTTGGCCGACACTTCCACCGTCTGGATGTCGCCACCCAGCTCTTCCACAACCAGCTCGTGCTGGAGCAGTTCCTGGCGGACACGATCCGGCTTGGCGTCGGGCAGGTCGATCTTGTTGATGGCGACGATGATCGGAACCTTCGCGGCCTTGGCGTGGTGGATCGCCTCGATCGTTTGCGGCATGACGCCGTCGTTCGCGGCGACGACCAGCACGACCACGTCCGTCACGTTGGCGCCACGGGCGCGCATCTCGGTGAAGGCGGCGTGGCCCGGCGTATCGATGAAGGTGATCCGCGCACCCGACTCCAACTGCACCTGATAGGCGCCGATGTGCTGGGTGATGCCGCCGGCCTCGCGGCTGACCACGTCGGTCTGGCGCAGGGCGTCCAGCAGCGAGGTCTTGCCGTGGTCGACGTGGCCCATGATGGTGACGACCGGGGGACGCGGCACCAGCGCATCCGCCACATCGTCGTCGACACGCAGGCCAACCTCGACGTCGGCTTCCGACACGCGGCGCACGCGGTGGCCGAACTCGGCGATGACCAACTCCGCCGTGTCGGCGTCGATGGTCTGGTTGATGGTGGCCATCACGCCCATGCGCATGAGCTGCTTGATGACGTCCGCGCCGCGCTCGGCCATGCGGTTGGCCAGCTCCTGCACGGTGATGACTTCGGGCAGAATGACGTCTCGGGTCACTTTCTGCGTCTCCTGACGGCTCATCTGGCGGAGCCGCTCACGCTCGCGGGCACGGCGGACCGCGGCCAGCGAGCGCGTGCGCTCACCACCCTCGTCGCTCAGCGCCTGCGACACGGTCATCTTGGCACCCTTGCGGCGGTCGCCGCCGGGGGCCGCCTTGCGGACCGGAGCCGGAGCCGCAGCCTTCTTGTTGCCCGGCTTGCCGCGACGGTCGTCTTCCTCGTCGCCGAAGCGGCCGGGGACGGCACCCACCGGCGGACGGGCGGCCGGAGCCTCCGTCGTCGTCGCGGCGGGACGCGCGCCGGTACCGGCACCACCGGCCGACCGCGCACCACCCGCACCGCCTTCGCGGCGCGCCGGCTGTTCGGTTTCCTTGCGCTTGGCCTCTTCGGCCTCCTTGCGCTTGGCTTCCTCTTCCTGGCGGCGTCGCTCGGCCTCCTCGGCCTTGGCGCGCTCGGCCTCTTCGATTCCGCGCAGCTCGGCCAGCTCGCGCTGGCGGAGCGTCTCGGCGTCGAGGACTTCCGGCTCCTCCTCCATCACCGGGGCTTCGGCGGCGCGGGTGGCCGCTTCAGCCGCGCGGGCGGCTTCGGCCTCGGCGGCCAGAGCGGCCAGCTCGGCCTCTTCCTCGGCGCGGCGCCGCCCTTCCTCGGCGGCACCCTGGAGGGCGCGGATGCGCGCTTCGCGCTCCTGGTTGGTCAGCTGGCGGACGGCACCGCCGCCGCCACGCTGGCGCTGGCCGGGGACGCCGCGGACGGGGATGCCCTGTGCGGCCTGACGCGCGGCGGCGCCGCCGTCGGCCACGCCCGGCAGGGCGCCCTTCTCAACGGTCCGCTTGCGCTTGACCTCCACGGTCACGGGCTTTGATCTGCCATGGGAGAAGCTCTGCCGGACCTGGGTCTCGACCGGCTTCTTCAACTCCAGCTTCCCCTTGTTGGACCCGGCGTTGAGGTGCAAGACTTTCTTGTGGTCCTGGTCGTTGCTGTCGGTCATCGGTTCCCGAATGGTCAGACGTTGCTTCCGTGGCCGGCCGGCGACGTGCCGGCGACAAAGCCTTTGATACCCTTGAGACGCGCGGAGTCGCGGACCAACGCTTTGGCCAGCTTTCCACGCGCCACCACCGCATGCACCGCGTGGTCCCGCCCCAGCGCCGCGGCCATCGCCGCCGAATCGAAGAGGTCGACCACCGGCATATCCGGCGCCAGCGCTGTCACCTTGCCCCGCTGGTCGGGCGATCCGTCGCTGGCCTCGACCAGCAGACAGGGCGGTCCGGCGTGTCCGACCTGGTTGGTCTTCAACGCCTCGCGCACCTTTTCGTAACCGGCCAGAGCCTGCCCGGCGCGGCGTGCCAGCCCGAAGGCATTCAGGCAGCGCCGCTCCAGCAACCGTTCCAGCCGCTCCGCCAGATCGGGCGGGACGCGCACCGCGCGCCGCGCCGCCTTGGCGAAGAGATTCTTCTTCAGGGCCGTCGCGAAGGCGGCCTTGTCCACCGACAACCACAACCCACGGCCGGGGAGGTCTTCCTCCAGATCGGGCACGATCTCCCCGTCCGGCGCGACCACGAAGCGGATCATGCCGTCCTTCGGCTGCACGGCGCCGGTGGCGATGCAGCGGCGCAGCGGACCCTTTTCGTCATCCGCCGGCAGCCGCGGCCCGTCGTCCGGCCCCTGCCCGCCCGGCTCCACCTCGTCCGGGCTATCGTCCATCGCGTCGCTCAGTCCTGCCATCCGTACCGTTGCGGCTTTCGCCCAATTCTATACCCGATCAGTCCTGGCCGGCGGAGGGCTGCGCCTCCGGAGAGGCCGCCGCTCCGGCGCCGGCCTGCTCGCCCTGTTCACCACCCTGTTCGCTGTCGAACCAGTGGGCGCGGGCCGCCATGATGATCTCGTTCGCCTCGTCTTCCGACGGGCCGTCCTTGCCGAGGATGTCGCGCAGCTCGTCGGCCGCGAGGTCGGCGAGGTCGTCCATCGTCTTCACGCCGTTCTCGCCCAGCTTCACGAGCTGCGTCGGGGTGAAGCCGGTCAGCTCCGCCACCGCGTCCTCGACGCCGAGCGCCTGGCGCTTCTCGGTCATGCGGGCGTCCAGCTCGTCCAGGAAATTCAGGGCGCGCTGCTTCAGCTCCTCCGCCACGTCCTCGTCGAAGCCCTCGATCTCGGCGAGTTCCTCGGTCTCGACGTAGGCGATTTCCTCGACGGTGGTGAAGCCTTCCGCGACCAGCAGATGGGCAATCACGTCGTCGACGTCCAGCGCTTCCATGAAGAGATGCGAGCGGGTGCGGAACTCTTCGGAGCGGCGCTCCGACTCCTCCTGCTCGGTCAGGATGTCGATGTCCCAGCCGGTGAGCTGGGTGGCCAGACGCACGTTCTGGCCGCGGCGGCCGATGGCCAGCGACAGCTGGTCGTCCGGCACCACCACCTCGATGCGGCTGTTGTCTTCGTCCATCACGACCTTGGCGACCTCAGCCGGGGCCAGGGCGTTGACGATGAAGGTCGCCGGCTCCTGGTTCCACTGGATGATGTCGATCTTCTCGCCCTGCAGCTCGCCGACGACCGCCTGGACGCGGCTGCCGCGCATGCCGACGCAGGCGCCGACCGGGTCGATGGAGCTGTCCTTCGACAGTACCGCGATCTTGGCGCGCGAGCCCGGATCGCGGGCGACCGCCTTGATCTCGATGATGCCGTCGTAGATTTCCGGCACTTCCTGCTCGAACAGCTTCGCCATGAACATGGGATGCGTGCGCGACAGGAAGATCTGCGGCCCGCGCGTTTCCTCGCGGACGTCGTAGATGTAGGCGCGCACGCGGTCGCCGTTCTTGAAATGCTCGCGCGGCAGCAGCTCGTCGCGGCGCAGGATCGCCTCCGCGCGGCCGAGATCCACCGTGACGTTGCCGTACTCGACGCGCTTGACGAGGCCGTTGACGATCTCGCCGGTGCGGTCCTTGTACTCGTTGAACTGGCGCTTGCGCTCCGCGTCGCGGACCTTCTGGACGATGACCTGCTTGGCCGTCTGCGCGGCGATGCGGCCGAAGTCGATGGGCGGCAGCGGGTCGACCAGGAAGTCGCCGATCTTGGCGCCGGGCTTGCGGCGCTGGGCGTAGTCGAGCGTGACCTGCGTCGCCTCGTTCTCCACCGTCTCGACCACCTCCAGGTGGCGGGTCAGGTGGATGTCGCCGGTCTTGCGGTCGATGCGGGCGCGGATGTCGTGCTCGTGGCCGTACTTGGAGCGACCCGCCTTCTGAATCGCCTGTTCCATCGCCTCCAGGACCTCGTCCCGGTCGATGTTCTTTTCGCGGGCGACCGCGTCAGCGACTTGCAGCAGTTCCATCCGTCACACTTCCTGGACTGGCGTTTGTTCTTGAAGAACCCGAGGGGCCGTCAACCCTGCTCCTGGCTGGCGCGGATCAGTTCATCCGTCAAAACCAGCTTGGCGCGCAGGATGTTGTCGAACTCCAGACGGGCGGCTCCCTGTTCCGTTTCAAGGCACACGAGGCCGTCCTCGACGCCCTTCAGCATGCCCTTGAAGCGTTTGCGGCCATCGACGGCGAGCCGGGTTTCCAGCTTCGCCTCGAATCCGGCGAAACGCTCGTAATCCTTCAACCGGGTCAGCGGCCGGTCGATGCCGGGCGAGCTGACCTCCAGCGTGTAGGCGCTTTTGATCGGGTCCTCGACGTCGAGCACCGCGGAGATCGCGCGGCTGAGGTCGGCGCAGTCCTCGACGGTCATGGGCGCGCCGTCGGCGCGTTCGGCCATGACCTGCAGAACCATGCGCTGCCCACCGGTCAGTTGCACACGCACGACCTCGTAGCCCATGGCCTCGACGGACGGCGTGATGATCTGCTCGATACGACCGGTTGCTTCCATTCCACCTGACCTGCCCCGCGGCCCCGGATGGGAGCCGTGCGGGGATTCCACACGCTGATAAAAAAATAAGTGGGCCAAGGCCCACCCGCAAAGCGTCCCGCCGGCCCGGTTTCCCGAGCCGCCGATCCGTATGGGTTCATGCGGTGAATATAGACATTCCGTGGCAAGCCGCAAGCGCTTTTCCGATGTGGCTCGCTCTGGCCTGTCGCACTCGGCGAATGTCCGTCCCGGAGCCTACGCCCGCGCTTTCCGAATGAAGCGCAGGAAGACCGGCTTGCGGCCGGCCTCTATGGCCTTTTCCTCGTAGCGGGTCGGCGGCCAGTCCTCAGTGCGGTGGCGCCAGTCCGACGGGCCGCGGGCAGTCCATTCGAAGTCCGGGTGCTTGACCGTGTGTTCCAGCATCCAGCGCACCAGCCCCATGTCGTCGCTGGCGAGGCGCAGCTCCGCCCCGTCCTTCAGCACGCGCGACAGGCGCGGCAGGTTCTGCGGGCCGATGAAGCGGCGTTCCCAGTGGCGCTTCTTCGGCCAAGGGTCGGCGAACAGCACGAAGGCGCGGCCGATGGAGGCGTCCGGCAGGGCGTCGAGCAGCGGGCGGGCGTCGTCCGGCAGGATGCGGACGTTGTCCTGCACCGCTTCGTCGTCCACCAGTTTGAGCAGCCCGGCCACGCCGTTGATGAAGGGCTCCGCCCCGATCACGCCGACATCGCGGTTGTGCGCGGCCTGCCAAGCCATGTGATGGCCGCTGCCGAACCCGACCTCCAGCCAGACGTCGCGCACCGGGTTGGGGAACAGCGTCTGCGGGTCGATCCGGTCGCCCGGCTGCGGGATCGGGATTTCCAGCGACGGCAGCAGCGAGTCGAGCAGTTCGGTCTTGCGCTTGCGCAGGGGGCGGCCCTTGCGCCGGCCGTACAGGCGCTTGGACGAGTCCGGAATCGAGTCGGTCATGATGAAAGCAGGGTCCAGAAATGGAAGCAGGGGCCGAAAAGGCCCCTGCCCACCAACACACAGGCGCTGTCTTAAGCGGATTTCGATCCGCTTTGGACCGCGACGGCGGGCCCGGACGCCCATGCGTCCGAAGCCCGGCCGGCAAGTGAGGCCATGTGAATCTAAAGCGAACGACAGTTCGCTTTAGAAGAAGGCCGAGCGGAGGTCGTTGACGAGGTCGGTCTTCTCCCAGGCGAAGCCGCCGTCGGCCTCGGCGTCGCGGCCGAAGTGGCCGTAGGCCGCGGTGCGCGCGTAGATCGGCTTGTTCAGGCCGAGGTGCGTGCGGATGCCGCGCGGCGACAGGTCGACCAGCGTCTGCAGCACCGCCGACAGCTTGTCCTCGTCCACCGTGCCGGTGCCGTGGGTGTCGACATAGACCGACAGCGGCTTGGACACGCCGATGGCGTAGGACAGCTGGATCGTGCAGCGCTCGGCCAGGCCGGCGGCCACCACGTTCTTGGCCAGATAGCGCGCGGCATACGCCGCCGAGCGGTCAACCTTGGTCGGGTCCTTGCCGGAGAAGGCGCCGCCGCCGTGCGGGGCCGCGCCGCCGTAGGTGTCGACGATGATCTTGCGCCCGGTCAGCCCGGCGTCGCCGTCCGGCCCGCCGATCACGAAGCGCCCGGTCGGGTTGACGTAGAACTGCGCCTCGTCGCACATCCAGCCGGCGGGCAGGCAGTTGACCACGTGCGGGCGGACGATCTCGCGCACCTCCTCCTGGGTCAGGCCGTCGGCGTGCTGGGTGGAGACGACGATGGCGGTGGCGCGCACCGGCTTGCCGTTCTCGTACTGCAACGTGACCTGGCTCTTGGCGTCGGGGCCGAGCTGCGGGGCGGCGCCGGAATGGCGCGCCTCGGCCAGCGACTTCAGGATGGCGTGCGAATAGTAGATCGGCGCCGGCATCAGGGCCGGCGTCTCGTTGCAGGCGTAGCCGAACATGATGCCCTGGTCGCCGGCGCCTTCATCCTTCTCGCCGGCGGCGTCGACGCCGACCGCGATGTCGGCCGACTGGGAGT